>JARBTU010000156.1 GCA_029240015.1 Oscillospiraceae bacterium
ACCAATGAGATAGTATGTGTTCTCTATATTCGCCGTCCAGTCTCTCATTGCCTCGTTTACCGCGTCTTTTAGCGTTGCTGTTCCACTGTCAACACCTGTTACTTTTGCGCCCAGAAGGTTCATACGATAGACATTAAGCGATTGTCTTTCCATATCCTCTCTGCCCATATAAATCTGGCACTCAAACCCGAACAGAGCGCAAGCAGTAGCAGTCGCAACACCGTGCTGACCCGCTCCCGTTTCGGCAATGAGCCTTTTTTTGCCCATCTTTTTTGCAAGAAGAGCCTGCCCCAGCACATTATTGATTTTGTGGGAACCCGTATGATTCAAATCTTCACGCTTAATATAAATTTTTGCGCCGCCCAAATCTTTGGACATTTTTTCTGCATAATAGAGCAACGATTCTCTCCCAGCGTAATTTTTGCTTAAATCCGCAAGCTCTGCTTTAAACTGCGGGTCATCTTTATAGAATTCATAGGCTTTTTCCAACTCATGAACCGCGTTCATCACCGTTTCGGGAACATATTGTCCGCCGAACTCTCCAAATCTTCCCACTTTATTCATATCACACCTCTTATAATCTCTGTAATTTGTTTCATTTTTCCCCGATCTTTAGCTCCGTCGGTCTCAATCCCGCCGGATATATCCACACCGTACGGATTGGTTGCTTCGACTGCTGCTTTTATGTTGTCAACATTGAGCCCACCTGCAAGAAAAAATGGTTTCTGTACATTGGCTTCTCTAATTAAATTCCAGTCTGCAGACTTCCCTGTTCCCCCGTACGCATCTGCGGAAAAACTGTCTATCAGCAACTTGTGTACATCGAATATTTGAGCCAGCTCCAGATCTTTTTTGTGTTTTAGCCTCACTGCTTTCCAGATTTCTTTATTCGGTAATTTTTGCATGACCGTCTTAATATATCTTTCGTCTTCATCTCCGTGAAGCTGGACAACATCCAGAATATCTGAAATTCGTATGAGGCTCCCAAGCGGCTCATTCACAAACACGCCTACCGTTTTAATTTTCGAGTTTAGATTCTTTTTTAAGAACTTTACTTTTTCTAAGTCAACCTGTCTTTTGCTTTTCGCAAACACAAATCCAACATAATCGGGTGTAAATTCATTGACATACTCAATATCCTGTGCTCTTCTGACCCCGCAAAATTTTATCTTCATACATCTTTCCTCAAAGAAGCAAGCGAATCTGGGACACTGCCGCTCCTCATCAATGTTTCTCCAATCAAAACCGCATTCGCTCCAAAACTTTTTGCATCCTTCATGTCCTTGTTTGTTGCTATTCCGCTTTCTGAAACAATGATTCCACCATCCGGAATAAGCCGTGAAAGCCTTTTTGTGGTTTCTAAATCCACTTCAAACGTTTTTAAATTTCTGTTATTTATCCCTATTATGTCCACATTTGCTTTGATTGCAACTGCAAGTTCCTGTTCATCATGAACCTCGGTCAAACAATCGAGCCCCAAACTTTTTGCAAGCTTATAGAATTGAATAATAGTGTCTAAATCCAAAATAGCAACAATTAAAAGGATTGCATCAGCGCCCATTGCCCTTGCTTCATAGATTTGATATTCGTCAACAATAAAATCTTTTCTTATGAGCGGAATATTTACTTGTTCCCTAATTTGTTTTAAATAGTCACTGCTGCCCTTAAAATAAAACTCTTCGGTTAAAACAGAAATGGCATCCGCACCGCTTTGTTCATACTCTTTGGCAATCATCACAGGATGAAAATCTTCTTTGATAATTCCCTTGGATGGCGACGCTTTTTTCACTTCCGAAATCACTGCTAATCTCTCTCCCGAAACAGCAGATTTAAAATCTCTTGTAGCTGTCGTCATCTCTAACGCCGCTTTTTTGATTTCTTCAAAAGGAGTTCTTTCTTTTTCATTTTGGAGCTGTTCTTTTCTTTTAACAACAATATCATCAAGTATCATAAAAACTCCTTTTTAAAGCTGATTCGTAAAATCTTTTAATCGATTAAGTTTTTCCAGTGCCGCGCCGCTGTCGATTGATTCCCTTGCCATTTCGATGCCTTGCTGCAAAGTATCAGCTTTTCCTGCAGTGTAAATAGCGCTTCCCGCATTGAGTAAGACAATATCTCTTTTTGGTCCTTTTTCTCCTTTAAGAATGTTAAGCGTAATAAGAGCATTTTCTTCGGCCGTTCCGCCGACCACTTCTGATTTTTCAACAATTTCAATGCCGAGCTCTCTCGGGTCTATTTCGTATTTAATCAGCTTTTTATCTTTGATTTCGCAGACCTTTGTGGTGTCTGAAATGGTTATTTCATCAAGCCCATCGCTTCCATGGACAATCATGGCGCCTTTGATTCCTAATCTAATCAACACCTTTGCCATAGTTTCCATCAATTCCTCGTCATAAACGCCGAGCAGAATATAATCCGCCAACGCAGGGTTAGCAAGAGGGCCCAGTATATTAAACACGCTTCTCACGCCGATTTCTCTTCTAGGTACTACAGCATACTTCATGGAGCCATGGAAACACGGTGCAAATAAGAAAGTTAATCCGCAAGCTTTAATACACTCTGCCGCCTGAACGGGAGATAACGAAATGTTAACACCCAATGCTTCCAGCACGTCCGCCGCGCCGCTTTTGCTGGAAACACTTCTGTTCCCGTGTTTGGCAACTTCAAGCCCTGCTCCCGCAATCACAAACGCCGACGTGGTGGAAATGTTAAAGGTATTGGCCAAATCCCCGCCTGTTCCAACGATATCAACAGAAGAACGAGAGAAAGGAACTTCCTGTGATTTTTGCCTCATCACCCGTGCAAAGCCTGTGATTTCGTCAATCGTTTCACCTTTCATCCGAAGTGCTGTTAAGAATGATCCGATTTGAGAGTTGGTTGCCCCATCACTCATGATGCAGTCCATCGCGGCAAAAGCTTCTTCTTCGGTCAAATGCTCCCCTTCAATCACTTTGAAGATGTACTTTTTCAGCGCATTTCTCTTTTCAGGAGGAATTGACGGTGCGGTCGGTAAGGTGATTTTAAGTCCTGCTATAATGCTCAAAAAGTTTGACACCATATTGTTCCCAACAGGGGTCAAAATCGATTCGGGATGGAACTGAACTCCATAGGTTGGATCACTTTTATGTCTTATCGCCATGATATTCCCTTTGTCATCTTCCGCCACGACCGATAAACTTTCCGGCAGGCTTCGTTTCTCTGCCACGAGCGAATGATATCTTCCCACTGTGATTTTTTCAGGCAACCCAGAAAAGAGTGGACAGCTTGTGTCAAGTGTAATTTCACTTTTCTTTCCGTGCAAAGGAGCATCCGCATGAACAATTTTCCCGCCAAATGCTTCCGCGATGGCTTGATGCCCTAAACAAACACCTAAAATCGGGAACTTTCCGCTGAAATGCTTGATCGCGTCAATCGAAATCCCTGCAGAGTCTGGGAATCCCGGCCCCGGAGAAATAACAAGTGCTTCGGGAGAAAGCTTTTCGATTTCTTCAATCGTTATTTCATCATTTCTGACAACTTTGATATCCTCATACAACTGTCCGATTGCTTGATAAAGGTTGTAGGTAAACGAATCGTAGTTATCAATTAAAAGTATCATAGCTGTGCCGCCTCCTTAATTGCGTTAATGACTGCGAGTGCTTTGTTTTCTGTTTCAATAAACTCCTTTTCGGGAACCGAATCTGCGACAATTCCCGCTCCCGCTTGAACATACGCTTTATTGTTCTTAAACAAAACTGTTCTTATTGCGATGCAGGTATCGATGTTTCCATCAAAAGCAAGATATCCGACCGTTCCGCCATAAAGTCCGCGGCGCTTATTTTCAAGCTCATCAATAATCTCCATCGCCCGAACTTTTGGCGCTCCCGAAAGTGTCCCCGCAGGTAGAACAGCCATCAGCGCATCAATTGCAGTTTTATCTTCTCTTAACATTCCTTTTACATTGCTGACAATATGCATTACTTTGGAGAAACGCTCGATTTTCATAAAGTCTGTAACTTCTACTGTTCCGAACTTGGAAACCTTTCCGACGTCATTTCTTCCCAAATCTACAAGCATGGTATGTTCAGCGCATTCCTTAGGGTCGCTTGCCAAAGTCTGCTCGAATTCTTTGTCCTGACTTTCATCTTTGCCTCTGCCAATCGTTCCTGCAATAGGCTTTGTGGAAACAATCCCTTTTGTAACGTTGACAAGCATTTCCGGAGAAGCTCCCGCAATGCAGTAATCCTTATGTTTAAAATAATAAAGATACGGAGAAGGGTTGCTGGAGCGAAGCATTCTGTATACATCAAACGGATCAGGAGGATTTTCTATCTCAAATCTCTGTGATAAGACAACCTGAAAAATATCACCGTCTTTGATGTATTCCTTGGCCTTTTCCACATTGCTTATAAATTCCTGCTTGGTCACATTGGAGGTAACTTTTATTTCTCCGCTCGAACTGGACTTTCTTGGAGCCGGAACATATTCCTTAAGGATTTGTGCAATGTCCTTCGCTCTTTTTTCACATTCCGCATATTTTGTATCCACATCTTCGCCTGTTTTTATGTTCAAGGTGATAACCGCCTTATTACTCAAGTGGTCAAAGGCAACAATCTCGTCAAACAGAAACAGATTGCAGTCCGCCATATCCAAATCATCTTCGGGTGGATTCACAAGCTTTTTCTCGTAATATCTCACGGTGTCATATGCAAAGTATCCAATCAATCCGCCTGTTAATTTAGGCTGATTAGGGAAATTAGGCGATTTATGTTCTTCCATAATTGTTGACAGAAAGTCG
>JARBTU010000157.1 GCA_029240015.1 Oscillospiraceae bacterium
GAATAAGGGATAAATACCGACATCGCAAAAGTGATGGCAAGATTTTCAACTTTAACCTGCTTATATTTTGAAAGGAGAATGACGAACAAGAGAAACACGTATGCAATCAGTATTCCATCATTAACCCTTTCAAAACTCTTTACGCCGAAGAAGGGAACACAAGCGGCAAAAGCCATTGCAACTCCCGCTAGCATTTTATCTTTAACATACTTGGTTCTTACGACAATCTCATAAACACCAATTACACAAATGGCGCTGATTGCAATATTTAAAATAACAGTATCATAAAACAATAAAACCAAGAACAAAAGAGCAAGACCAACCATTGCCGAAATTACACGCTGTTTCAAACACTACACCCCATTTTTCACATCCATTACCCGTAAATGCTCATTTTATTTCAGATTCACTTAGGCTTAAGCACCGCCAAATCGCCTGTTTCTGTGCGCAAACTCTTCCAGTGCTTTGTTTAAATGTTTTTCTGAAAAATCCGGCCACAGAATATCCATAAAAATATACTCCGCATATGCCGACTGCCACAGCATAAAGTTGGAAAGCCGAAACTCTCCGCTCGGTCTGATGATAAGATCAACATCGGGCTGCCCTTTTGTGTAAAGACAATCGCTCACCAAAGATTCGTTGATATCGTCGAGACTCAGTTCACCGATTTTATGAGAATCTGCTATTTTTTTGATCGCCTGGATAATTTCATTTCTTCCGCCATAATTAAACGCAATATTAAGGGTAAGTCCTGTGAAGTTCTCGCTCATTTCTTCCGTTTTTTTGATTTTCTGTTTAAAAACCTCACCAAGAGAATCTACGTCTCCAATGAACCGTGTTCTGACATTATCGGCTTTATAATTCTCCGCATCGTCGAGGTAGGTGTCCAATAATTTTAAAATACCGTCTACTTCTTCTTTAGGACGCTTCCAGTTTTCAGTGGAAAAAGCGTAAACCGTCAAATACTTGATTCCAATATTATTACAGTATCTAACAATTTTTTTAAATGTATTCGCACCGATTTTGTGTCCGGCGTATCTTGGAAGTCCCCGCAGCTTTGCCCAGCGACCGTTTCCATCCATGATGATTCCGACGTGTTTGGGGATAATATCAAATTTGGGTAGGTTCGTCATCTTATTTGCCATGGTTGTTCCATCCTCAAAATACACATTTATAAATTCAGACAGGACAGCGGTCTGTTTACCACTGTCCTTCATCTGAGGTCATATTTCCATGATTTCTTTCTCTTTTACAGCAGCGGCCGTATCTACTTCTTTGCAGTACTTATCCGTGAAAGTCTGAATCTGTTTCTCACCGTTTTTTTGGTCGTCTTCGGTGACTTCCGAATTCTTTTTCATAGCTTTTAGCTTATCTATACTGTCACGTCTGATGTTTCTCATAGACACTTTGCATTCTTCAGCATATTTGTGAACTTGTTTTACAATTTCTCTTCTTCTGTCTTCAGTCAACGGAGGGAAAGCAATTCTTATTACCTTTCCGTCATTGTTCGGGTTAATTCCTAAATCAGAAGTTTGAATGGCTTTTTCAATCTGACTCAACGTAGAAATATCCCATGGTTGAATAATCAATACCCTTGCCTCTGAAACAGAAATCGCCGCCATCTGATTGATTTGTGTAGGAACGCCATAGTAATCCACATGTATTTTGTCCAACACTGCGGGATTCGCACGTCCTGCCCTGATTGCTGTATATTCATTGTGCAAGCTTGATAAGGATTTTTGCATTTTTTCCTCAGTCACTTTTAAAACTTGTTTCATAAAATAACCTCCTATATGATCCTAATATAATTGCCTTTTTTATTTAACAATCGTACCAACTTTTTCACCTTTTGTTGCCTTAACAATATTTTCAGGATGACCCAGATCAAATACCAAAATTGGGATATTGTTGTCTTTGCACATCGAAGCTGCAGTTGCGTCCATTACTCCTAAGTCTTTAGACAATACCTCTGCAAAAGACAATTCATCATATTTTACCGCGTCATCATATTTATTCGGGTCTTTATTATAAACTCCATCCACCATGGTGGCTTTAAAAATAATTTCTGCTTCTATTTCCGCCGCCCTTAATGCAGATGCGGTATCGGTGGAAAAGAACGGGTTGCCTGTACCACAACCAAAAATAACAATTCTTCCTTTTTCAAGGTGCCTTACGGCTCTGTTCCTGATATAAGGCTCTGCAACCGCCTGCATCGAAATCGCAGTCTGCACTCTTACATCAACGCCCAGTTCTTCCAAAACATCGGCAACCGCCAATGCGTTCATAGTTGTACCGAGCATACCGATATGGTCAGCACGGGTTCTGTCCATCGCCCCACTTGAACGACCTCTCCAAAAGTTTCCGCCGCCAACAACGATTGCAATTTGAACACCAAGCTCCGCTGCTTGTTTGATGCTTTTGCATATATCAATAATAATACTATAATCCAGTCCGAATTTCTTTTCTCCTGCCAATGCCTCTCCGCTTAGCTTTAATAATACTCTTTTGTATTTTGGCCCCATACTTCCACTCCTATATTAAAAGTCTTTTTTAATTCTGTATTGATAATACTTGGAGATTTTGACCAAAAAATCTTCCAACACAATTTATTCCACATTCTATTTTACAATAGGTTTAATGATATGTAAAGTAAAAATTCAAATATTAACATTATCGTTAAGAATAGTGTTTTTTATTCAAATAAGTCTGTTTTTGCAAAGCAAAACCCTTGAGGAAAGCCTCAAGGGTTTTAAACTTTTAACGCAAATTACTGCGCATAAACGCTGACTTTTTTACGGTCACGTCCCAAACGCTCAAATTTAACTTTTCCGTCAACCAAAGCAAAAAGGGTATCATCAGATCCACGTCCAACATTTACTCCCGGATGAATATGTGTTCCTCTTTGGCGAACCAAGATGTTGCCTGCTAGAACAAATTGCCCGTCCGCACGCTTTGTTCCAAGACGTTTTGATTCTGAATCACGTCCGTTTTTAGTGGAACCAACACCTTTTTTATGAGCAAAAAATTGCATATCTAATCTTAACATTTGTTACACCTCCACATCGGATAATTGAATTGTTCCTTCATAGTCTTGTGATAAAACACTTAAATGCAAATGTAATGCTGAAAGAAGTACAAATGCGCACTGACTATCACAGCCATCAGGCAACAAAAATGAAATCTCGTTTTCTTCTACCGCAATCTTTGCCGGCATCCCAATCACTTCTGTGATCCCGTTTGCGGTAAGCTGTACAGCTGACGTCACACTGGCACAAACAATATCGTTTCCATAATCGTTATACCCAGCATGCCCCGATATGCAAAATCCGACATATCTTCCATTCAGCTGTTTGAATTTCGCTTTAATCATAAACTAGGCCTGAATAGATTCTATTCTTACTTGTGTGTAAGGTTGTCTGTGACCCAATTTACGCTTAGAATCTTTTTTCGGTTTGTAGGTGAAAACTGTAATTTTTTTGCCTTTTCCGTTTTTAAGCGCTTTGGCAACAACAGTAGCACCATCAACATAAGGAGCTCCAACAACAATTCCGTCTTCTTTCCCCAATGCAATTACTTTATCGAACTTTACGTCTGAATCTGCTTCTACATCAAGCTTTTCGATAAAAATAACGTCGCCTTCGTTCACACGGTATTGTTTTCCTCCGGTCTCAATTACTGCGTACATTTTTAAGGCACCTGCCTCTTCCTATATTCTCGCTACGCAAGGCACAACGAAAGTTGTTTTTGAAAGCCCAGCACACGCGGCGATATAATTTTATCATACGGACAACATCTTGTCAACCATAATTATACTAATGAATTGGTGCTCTGTTTGTTTATTCCAAAGTCTCCTCACCTTTACACCAGCCAATAGATGCATTTACACTGCTTCAACATTCTAAATGGTAACCATTTCCACTTTCTATCCATATAATAAATTAGTTTCAAAATAATATTATAAATGGAGGAGATCGCGTGCAAAGTCCAGAAAATATGAGTCCGAATACTTATGCAAATCCCAACGGAATGGTAAATCCATCGGCCAACAATCCAAACATGAGTGCAGCCCCATATGTTCAGCCAAATATGAATATGGCAGAAATGCTTCCAAACAATATGGCTTATCCCGAAATCTTTTATAAAATACAGCCATATGTCCTCATGGCTTGCGACCAAATGGATACATACGGCACTTTGATGCCATCACAAAAAATGATTGAGCAAATATCGGATAACATTTATGAGAATGCCTGCAAAACCCATCCGGATTTAGCGGAATATGCTCGTAACAATGAAGCAAATCCTAACGAAGATCCTGAAGTCGCCGAAGTTATCTCACGGCGTGGCGGAGGCGGAAGACCTCATTTTCCTCCTTTCAGACCAAGAAGAGGGGGCGCCGTTGGGGATCTGATTGACATTCTATTGATTTCCGAATTTTTCCGCAGAAGAAGAAGATATTACTAATTGCTATTCTGATATTACATACACAGGGCATGATTATTTGGGTCTAATTTTTGATAACGGCGTATTTTTAGACGCATCTTCCATCTGCTTGCTGGAAACATGCGTATAAATCTGCGTCGTTCCCAAATTTTCATGTCCTAAAATCTCTTTCAAGACACGGATATCCACATTTCCGTGCTGATACATGATTGTAGCAGCCGTATGCCGTAATTTATGGGGGGACAAGCCCATGTTGTGAAGTCCCGCTTTTTTCAAATGCTTTTCAACAATTTTTTCTACCCATCGGGCGGTCAATCTTTTACCGTTTTGA
>JARBTU010000158.1 GCA_029240015.1 Oscillospiraceae bacterium
AGGTGCCCGAGTGCGACATAATCAAAATCATCAAAATGTCTGGCGTTTACCAAATCGCTTCCGCCAACCGACACTTCCGATTCGGACAAAATCGGTTCATTCTCCTTTTCTTCTCCATTCAAATACGCAAAAAAACCATGTGCTATCAAAAGATTACGCTGTGAGGAGTCCACCTCTTTGCTGATGTTTTTCATCAAAGCTCTATATGAATCGTCGAAGGTTTTGATGTTTTCATCGGGGAAAAGCGGTCTTATCTGTGATGGTTCTATGTATGGCAAGAGAAAGAAGTTAACCTTTCCAAAATCATCTTTCAATGCAACTTTTTTAACCTCTTTATCTATACGCCCTTCAATATATAACCCGCTTTTTTCAAAAAGCTTGTTCACGAAAGAAAGCCGTTCCTTTGAATCATGGTTCCCTGCGATGGAAAGGATGGGAATATGAAGCTCGTCAATCATCCTGCAAAAAATCTCGTCCACCAAGCTTACCGCTTCCGCAGAAGGGACGCTTCGGTCATAAATATCTCCTGCAATAACCAATGCGTCTGCTTTTTCCTCTTTTATCAAATCAATCAGCTGATTCAAAAAATATCTTTGGTCTTCCAGCATACTGTATTCGTTCACAAATTTTCCGATATGCCAGTCTGATGTATGTATGATTTTCACTGTTAACCGTCCAATCTTTCGCCAAGATACGGCAAAATACAAAGTAAAAATTTTATGAAATTTCATTATGTTTATTTTACACGATACAACATTTTTATACAAGTTATTCTTTAGGCGACTTTAAAAATTCCCCATAAAATAAACAGATTCCGTTGACACGAGAAATCTCTGGGTATATAATGAAAGTAATATCTCGGTTTGCATAGTTGATTCTTAACAAATCGAGCTTTTTTTAAAATAAAGCTTTCTGATTTTTTCGAGGGAATTCCCCAAGATAAAGATTGCGGTGAATAGTGTAAAGTTTATTTTGTACAGTTGTAATTATCTGTGCAAATTCTTTCGTGCTGCCGTGTTCAGAAACTTTTGAACACGGTTTTTTAATGCTATTTTTAAGGAGTGATTTTAAGTGCAGGAACGATTGGCTGTTATTGGAATTATCATTGAAGACATATCTTCCGCAGAAAAGGTAAACGACCTGCTGCATGAATATTCTCAATATATTATCGGGCGCATGGGAATCCCCTATAAACAACGCGGAGTCAGTGTGATTACTGTTGTACTGGACGCAAAAGACAACATCATCAGTGCTCTGTCAGGGAAACTTGGCATGATTAAAGGAATCACAGTAAAATCAATGTTTGCAAAATCCGGAGGCGGAACATAAGCTTTATTTTTCCGACGCAAATAATCAGAATATTCTTTATTTTTATCAAGTGACCGTATGATAGAAAGGAAACGACCAAAAATGTATAACTCAAAGTCCCAAAACGCAGAAGAATTTATTGACCATGAGGAGATATTATCCTCTCTGGACTTCGGCAAGAAAAACAAAAATAATACAGAGCTTATTAATGAAGCCCTTGAACAGGCTGCTCAATACAAAGGTCTTAGTCATAAGCAAGTCGCCATGCTGATTGAATGCAATGACGCCGACACGATTGACAAAATATATCGCCTTGCGGAGCAAGTCAAGCTTAAAATCTACGGAAAACGAATCGTTTTGTTTGCACCACTGTATCTTTCCAACTATTGTGTTAACGGCTGCAAATATTGCGCATACCATGCTTCAAACTGTGACATGAAAAGAAAAAAACTTTCACAAGAAGAAATCATCCAAGAAGTGACCGCTTTGCAAGATATGGGGCATAAACGCCTCGCTTTGGAAACAGGAGAGGACCCCGTCAACTCCCCGATTGAGTATGTTCTTGAAAGCATTAAAACCATCTATGGAATCAAACATAAAAATGGCGCTATCCGCCGTGTGAACGTAAACATCGCCGCAACTACAGTTGAAAATTATCAGAAACTGAGAGATGCCGGAATCGGAACTTATGTTTTATTCCAGGAAACCTATCACAAACCTACATACGAACTCATGCATCCAAAAGGGCCTAAACATAATTATGCGTATCACACAGAAGCAATGGACCGTGCAATGACAGGCGGCATTGACGATGTAGGAATTGGAGCTCTCCTTGGGCTTTATGACTACAAATATGATACCATTGCTATGATGCTTCACATCAAACATTTAGAGGATACTTTTGGAGTCGGTCCTCACACCATCAGTGTTCCCCGTATCCGCCCAGCAGACGATGTGGATGTAAACATCTATCCAAACAGTGTTCCTGATGATGAATTCAAAAAAATTGTTGCTGTGTTACGTCTTGCTGTTCCTTATACGGGAATCATCATTTCCACCAGAGAATCCGCCGAACTAAGAGCCGAAGTGATAAAGCTGGGTGTTTCTCAAATCAGCGGCGGTTCCAGCACGGATGTCGGAGGATATGCGGAAACTGAACATCAAAGAGAAAACACTGCCCAATTTGAAGTGAACGACCACCGAACACTGGATGAAATCGTCAACTGGCTGTCCCAAAACGGATATGTTCCAAGTTTTTGCACTGCTTGTTACCGCGAAGGAAGAACCGGTGAGAGGTTTATGGCTTTAGCCAAAACAGGCCAGATAGGAAACGTCTGTCAGGCGAATGCGCTTATTACGCTGAAAGAATATCTGGAAGATTATGCGCAACCGCAAACCAAGCAAAACGGAGAAAAACTGATTTATGAACAGGTAGAGGTTATTCCAAACCCTAAAGTAAAAGTTCTTACCAAAGATTATTTAGAAAAAATTTATGACGGTCAACGTGATTTTAGATTTTAGGAGGTAACATTTATGCCAGTAAACAGACTCACCCAAACCCCAATGGCAGAGCGAATCCATATTGGAATTTTCGGCTCCACCAACAGCGGAAAGTCTTCGCTTATCAATGCCATTTCCGACCAAGAGATTGCACTTGTGTCCAGCGTGGCAGGAACCACCACCGACCCGGTTTATAAAGCGATGGAGCTTCATCCAATCGGTCCCTGCGTTTTTATCGACACCGCGGGATTCGACGATGTTGGCGAACTCGGAAAAATGCGTATTGAAAAAACCAAAGCACTTTTAGACAAAATTGATGTCGCTATGATGATTTTTTCGCCTGATAAAACGAACTTTGATTATGAATTTGAATGGCTTAAAATTCTTGAAAAGTCCGAGACTCCTGTACTTTGTGTTTATAATAAAAGTGATGTCAATGCGAACATTCCCGAGGAAATACTTCAGAAAAATCCTGTTGTTGTTAGTGCAAAAAATAAAAAAGGCATTAATGAGCTGAAAAAACAACTGGTTGAATTAGTGGGAAAAGACTTTGAACTGCCTTCTATCACAGGGCATTTGGTTGGCGAAGGCGACTCTGTACTGCTCGTTGCACCACAAGATATTCAAGCTCCAAAAGGAAGGCTCATCCTTCCGCAAGTGCAAATTCTTAGAGATCTATTGGATTTAAAAGCCATTGTTACTGTTATTACGACCGACAAACTTGAGCAAACCCTTGCAGCCTACAAAGAGCCTCCAAAATTGATTATTACCGATTCTCAAGTGTTTTCTTATGTTTATGAAAGGACGCCGAAAGAAAGCCAACTAACTTCCTTTTCTGTCTTGATGGCTCGCTACAAAGGTGATATTGACGAATACATAGATGGTTCGGATGCCATTCAAAAGCTAAGCCCAACCGATAAAGTACTTGTTTTGGAAGCATGTACACACAATCCGCTGGATGGTGATATCGGAAGAATACAGATTCCGAATATGCTTCGTAAAAAGATTTCCAAGGACTTACAGGTTGATGTAGTCAGCGGTGCGCAAATCCCAGAAAATTTGGGAGACTACAGCCTCGTAATTCACTGCGGCGGATGTATGTTTAACAGAAGATATGTCCTATCAAGGATTGCGAAATGTAAGGAGCTTGGTGTTCCTATTACAAACTATGGCATTTTTATTGCAAAAATGGGCGGTATATTAGAAAACATTAAAAGCTAGAATATGCATAAAAACTCTCTATCATAGTGATAGAGAGTTTTTTATTTTAAAAAATTAATATTTGAATTTATTTTCTTATACATAATTATTTTTATTTTCGAAACAATAAGTAGTGAAAAAAATTTGAAAGGGGCTTTTATTATGTCACAATTAAACCATCAAGAACTTCAAAGTCTAAGACATCTAATCGGCGCTCATGATACAGCTTGCGAAAAACTTCAAACCTACGCACAACAGTGCCAAGATCCACAGGTTAAGATGTATTTCGAAAAATCCACCCAAGATGCACAAAAAACAAAACAGCAACTAATGTCATTTTTAAATTAGAAGGAGGATAATAATATGCAAGATAAAGTAATGGTTAATGACACACTTGCACAGGTTAAAAGCAGCTTAACAAACTATGCCACTGTTATTTCAGAATGCTCAAACCCAAACCTTAGATCAGCAATCCAACAAATCAGAAACAACTGTGAAACTTCTCAATATGAACTTTATAAGCTTGCCCAGTCTAAAGGATTTTATCAACCGGCAATGATGGCACAAGACACTGAAGTTCAGCAAGTTAAATCTCAACTTCAACAGGGATAATTTTTTTATTACAAAAAGAAGCATCGAAATCATAAAATTTCGATGCTTCTTTTTGTTTATTTTTTATCGGGAATCTTTTTGGTTTTTTGTCTTTTACAATATGGAGGATATCTCTTATGTTCAGAGTGATGTTTA
>JARBTU010000159.1 GCA_029240015.1 Oscillospiraceae bacterium
TTAAGAATGATTCCCTGCCACTTAGAAAACGAATTGGGTGTGAAAGAACTGATGGTGTGCAATGCGAAATAGAACAGGGGCGGGTGGACATCTTCCCCCTGATTATAATATACAGAATCGTATTTGAATTTATCATTTTTTCCAACTTCCAAGTAATCATTAAAATAGCTGTTATCCAACCACTTATTTCTGTCAGTTGGGAATGGTTTATAATAACTGTTGGATAGTCCGTAAGAATACACTTCGTCAATGTGGTAGCCTTGTTTTATCGTTCCGAAATAAATCATGCAAGCAACCTGCATGATCAGCATCAAAACAAAAACAGCAATGAAAAATTCTTTTTTAACTAATATTTTTTTTATCATTAAATACGATAACTCCTTCAAATTGATACGACCTACATTATACCCTTTTTTCATACGGTTTACAATGTTTACATAAGACTTTTCTGTTTTTGTCAATTTTCAGACAAGTGTCAGAAACCGGACCCTTATAAATTCTGCTAAAAATCAAATACTAAGAAAAATAAGAAATAAAGTAGGTTGTTTTATGCAGTTTGCTATTGGGTGTTTATTGGGGACATTTTTTGGAATTTTAGTAATGTGCCTGCTGTTGGTGGGCAAGCAGAATTAAAAAGTACGAACTATCATTGTGAGAAAGATATATTTTTAATTGCTGACGAAATTGAAATTGGATAAATAGAATAAATTTCTTCTATTACAGAAATTATTGAATTTTTATGCTATAATAATTTTTATAATAGTTACTTCAAAAGGTGGATTTAAAGACATGTTATCGTTGGCGAAATATTTGAAAAACTTTAAAAAAGAAGTGATTTTTGGTCCTGCGTTCAAACTGTTGGAAGCAGTATTTGAACTTATTGTTCCGCTTGTAATGGCAAACATTATTGATGTCGGGGTGAAAAATAAAGATATATCCTATGTGTTAAAAATGGGAGCGGTCATTCTAATTTTAGGATTTATCGGACTTATATTTTCACTGACGTGCCAGTATCTTGCGTCCAAAGCATCCCAAGGATTTGGAACAATGGTCAGGAATGATATGTTTAGGCATATCAACAGCTTTTCGCATTTTGAAATAGACAAGATAGGAACATCATCTCTTATCACAAGGATCACAAGTGATATCAACCAACTGCAGGTTGCGGTGGCAATGCTGATTCGACTTGTTGTAAGAGCACCTTTTTTGGTAATAGGTGCTACGGCGATGGCGATGATTTTAGATATACAGTTATCGCTTGTTTTTTTGGTTGCGACCCCGTTTGTTGCGTTGGTGCTAATAGTTGTGATGAGAAAATCAATTCCTTTTTATAAATCCATACAGAAAAAGCTGGACAACATTCTTTTGATTACTCGTGAGAATCTCGAAGGAATCAGGGTAGTAAGGGCTTTTTCAAAACAAAAAATCGAAAAAAAGCGTTTTGAAGATACGAGTGATGATTTAGCTAAAACGGTCATCAAAGTCGGGAAAATTTCTGCCCTTTTAAATCCGCTTACATCCATTATCATGAATGGCGCGATTATCGCCATTCTATGGTTTGGAGGAATGAGGGTCGATTCAGGTGTTCTTACACAGGGGCAAATTATTGCGTTTGTAAACTATATGACCCAAATACTTCTCTCACTTATTGTGGTGGCGAACCTTTTTGTGCTGTTCACAAAAGCATCTGCGTCGGCGGCGAGGGTAAACGAAGTCTTTGAAATACAGTCTTCCATAACAGATAAATATTCTGAAATCGAGATTGGAAAAACAGATCCTGAAAGTCCAAGGATTGAATTTAAGAATGTTTCGTTTTCATATCATCAAGAAGAGTCTGAAGATTATGCCTTAGAAAATATTTCGATAAAGATTTTTCCCGGAGAAACGATTGGAATCATTGGAGGGACCGGTTCAGGAAAGTCCACGCTTGTGAATTTGATACCGCGTTTTTATGACACAACAAAAGGGCAGGTTTTGGTAGATGGAATTGATGTGAAAGAGTATTCGTTCAAGAGTTTGAGAGCGAAAATGGGATTAGTCCCCCAAAAAGCAGTGTTGTTTTCGGGAACTGTTGCGGACAATTTGAAGCTTGGGTGCGAAGAGGCAACAGAGGAACAGATGAAAAAAGCGTTGGATATTGCCCAGGCAAGCGAGTTTGTAGAAAAACTGCCTAATCGGTATGAAGAAATGATTTTTCAAGGCGGAAAGAATCTTTCAGGTGGACAGAAGCAACGTTTGACGATAGCAAGGGCGTTGGTCGGGAATCCGCAGATTCTTATCCTCGATGACAGTGCAAGCGCACTTGATTTTGCAACCGACGTTGCGCTTCGTAAAGCGCTTAAGAAAGAGACCGATAAAATGACGGTCATTATTGTATCTCAGAGAGTAAATAGCATTAAGCATGCAGACAATATCATCGTTTTGGATGACGGGAAAATTGTCGGTACGGGGATGCACTCTTCGCTATATGAAAGCTGTGGGCTTTATCAAGAAATTTGCCTGTCACAGCTGAATCAAGAGGAGGCGCAGCGTTAACATGGAAAAATCAGTTTTAAGAAGGATACTACAATACACAAAGCCATATAGGCTGTATCTAATTTTCGCTCTAATCAGCGCCATCATAAGCGTTTCTCTTACGCTTTATGCGCCTGTCTTGATTGGAGATGGGATTGACCTGATTGTAGGGAAAAATGACGTGGATTTTAAAAATCTGTTTGTTATATTAACTATTTTGGGTGGGACTATCTTGCTCAGTGCACTCTTCCAATGGCTTATGTCACTATGTATGAATACGATTACCCATAGAACGATTCGGGATATCAGGATATCAATTTTCAATAAAATCAGTGATATGCCACTGAAATATATTGATGCCAACTCTCACGGAGATTTAATGAGCCGTGTGGGTAACGATGTTGACCAGATATCCGATGGATTACTGCAGGGTTTTTCACAGCTTTTTACGGGAATCATAACGATCATCGGTACTCTTGCTTTTATGCTTTCTATCAATGTGACCATAGCAGTTGTTGTTGTTTTGATGACACCAATTTCTCTGTTTGTTGCGTCGTATATTGCAAAAAAGTCTCACAGCATGTTTAGGGAACAATCCGCAACCAGAGGAGAAATGAGCGGGCTTGTGGAAGAGATGATCGGCAACCAAAAAATTGTTAAAGCTTTTAGCTATGAGAACAGGGCGCAGGATCGCTTTGAGGAAATCAATTCAAGGCTTTATGATTGCGGGGTCAAAGCGCAATTTTATTCTGCGATGACGAATCCTTCCACCCGTTTTGTAAACGGGCTGGTCTATGCGGCGGTCGGAGTCATCGGTGCAATTAATGCCATCAACGGCGGGATTTCGATTGGGCAGATATCTTGTTTTTTGTCTTATGCAAATCAATATACAAAGCCGTTTAATGAAATATCGGGCGTTGTAAACGAGCTTCAAAATGCCTTTGCCTCCGCAAAGAGGGTTTTTGAAATCATGGATAAAGAATCCGAAAAACCGGATATCGCGGATGCTGTAGAGGTAAAAGAAACAGATGGAAAGATAGAAATCAAACATGTTTATTTTTCTTACAACAAAAAATCACCTTTAATAGAAGATTTTAATCTGGATATAAATCCGGGGCAAAGGATTGCCATAGTTGGACCGACCGGATGCGGAAAAACGACAATGATTAATTTGCTAATGCGATTTTATGATATTGACAGTGGAAGTATTAAAGTATCGAACGTCGAGATTCAGAATATGGCTCGCAACAATCTGCGGTCTTTATATGGGATGGTATTGCAGGAGTCTTGGCTGTTTTCGGGAACAGTGAAGCAAAATATAGCATACGGAAAAATCGATGCAACCGATGAAGAGATTATCGAAGCAGCTAAATCAGCGCATGCGCATAGTTTTATCAAAAGGCTGCCACAGGGGTACGATACCGTGATATCGGATGAAGCGGACAATATCTCACAAGGGCAAAAACAGCTTCTTTGTATCGCAAGGGTTTTGCTGACTCGTCCGCCGATGCTTATTCTGGATGAGGCCACCAGTAATATTGATACCAGAACCGAAATTAAAATACAAAAAGTATTTGGAGAGATGATGAAAGGGAGAACAAGCTTTATTGTTGCGCACAGGCTTTCCACCATTAAAGAAGCGGATAGCATCATTGTGATGAACAAGGGGCATATCATTGAGCAAGGGAACCATCAGGAACTCATCCAAAAAAAGGGGTTTTATGCAAACTTATATAACAGCCAGTTTGAACTTGAGGATTAAAAAACTCCCGGGAAATTATTTCCCGGGAGTTTTTTGTAGTCTTTATTTATAATTAAAATTTTCTTTTTCTCTTTATTGCTTTATATTTTTTTCTCTTCTTGTTATAGGTAATAACCACAAAAATGTATACAATCCCGATTAAAAGTAGAACGCCGACAATGATTTTGAACCAAATGGAGGAAAGTGCGTTTTTGACCAGTTCCCAAGCATAGAGGATGGTGCTCCTGCCCGCGTTTTCGGTTGCCACTAAATTTACGGTTTCAAACTGCTTATCCGCGAGCTTAAGTTTAAGTGTTCCAATTACATCCCCTTTTTTGACAGGTGCGTTAATCTGTTTGGGAATGTCAACAATTCTTTGGATGCTTGAAGGATCAATATCAGAGGGGATCAGTGAATTCAAGTCTTTTGCAGGAGAGAGCAAAACATGGTCTCGATCCCATGACAACCGGACTT
>JARBTU010000160.1 GCA_029240015.1 Oscillospiraceae bacterium
GCTGATAATCACAATTCTCCGCCGGCAGTGATTGAAAAAAATTCGACCCACTTTATGGACAGTTTCAGCAATATCATAGCGGGGTTAAATCTGGACAGTGAAAAAATTCTTCTCTTGGCGCTCATTATTGTATTACTAAACGAAGGTGCGGATACCACTTTGATTTTGGCTCTTTGTTATCTGTTGATTTAAAAAGCTGTCAGCTGTCCTTTTTATAAAAGGGATGGCGACAGCTTTTTATGTTCTTCCTCTTGTCCAATATTTCCTGTCCAAGCTTCTATACTGAACCGCTTCGGCAATATGGCTTGATTGTATCACTTCACTTTGATCCAAATCCGCAATCGTTCTTGATACCTTCAAAACACGGTCGTAAGCTCTTGCCGAAAGACCCATTCTTTCGAAAGCGCTTTGCAAAAGCGCTTTCGCGCTGTCCGATACTTTGCAGGTCTCTAACAGCATGCCCGGTTCTATTCTGGCATTACAGGTTGTTTTGGTGTGTTTAAAACGCTCGTTTTGTATTGCTCTTGCAATGTTGACGCGCTTTTTGATTTGATCTGAAGATTCTGCTTTCTCACTGGAAGAAAGATGTTCAAACTCAACCGGCATTGCATCAATATGTAAGTCAAGCCTGTCCAAAAGCGGGCCCGAGACTTTTGTCAAATATTTTGACACTCTGGATTCGGGACAGGTACATGGTCTTGTGGGATGTCCGAAATATCCACAGGGGCAAGGATTCATTGCCGCGATCAGCATTACGGAACAAGGATAGGTAAGCGTTCCACTGACGCGGGAAATGGTCACCTGAGAATCTTCTATCGGCTGTCTTAAAACCTCCAGCGCAGCTCGGGAAAACTCGGGCAGTTCGTCCAAAAACAACACCCCGTTATGCGCAAGAGAAAGCTCTCCCGGCTTTAGGGTCGTTGTACCCCCTCCTGCAAGCCCGACCGAAGAGATGGTATGGTGAGGCGCTCTGAACGGTCTTGTTCAAAAGTCCCGCTATCGAATGGATCTTTGTCGTTTCGATGGACTCTTCAAACGTCATATCGGGCAGAATGGACGGCAATCTTTTGGCGAGCATACTTTTTCCCGATCCGGGCGAACCGATTAAAAGTGCGTTGTGCCCTCCTGCCGCTGCGATCTCTAATGCTCTTCTTGCGCCATGCTGTCCTTTGACATCACAAAAATCTGCTTTAGCAACTTCCTGCAAACCAAATTCTGATGATGATTCCTGAGCCTCAAGTTTTTTTGCTCCCACAAGGAAGTCTACCAGCTGTGTAATATGTTCTATGCCAAAAACGTTGATTCCTTCCACCACCGCCCCTTCGGCGGCGTTTTTTTGCGGCATAAAGATGCTTTTAAATCCTGAGTTCTTTGCCGTGATAGCCATGGGCAATACGCCCAGAATCGGTCGGACCTCTCCCGTTAAAGAAAGTTCCCCCACGAAAGCGCATTCATCCAGATTCACCTTCAGCTGCTGGGTCGCACAAAGCATTGCCAAAAATAAAGGCAGATCGTAGATAGAACCGGACTTCTTTTGATCCGCGGGTGCGAGATTGATGGTGATCTTCCCTATGGGAAAATCATATCCGCAATTTTTAAGCGCACTTCTTACCCTGTCACGGCTTTCTCTGATTGCTGCATCAGGCAACCCTACAATATCAAAACTCGGCATTCCTTTGGAAATATCCACTTCAATTTCCACCACAAAAGCATCCATTCCCAGAAGTCCAAAGCTATGTAATCTTGAAAACACTTTTTAACACCTCTTGCCACTTATTTATTAAATTATCATACCATTTTTTTACTCTTCATTGCAACCGATTTTCAACATAATTCTCTTTTTCGGTCAAGAAAAATCTAAATTTAGCTAAATCATACTTTCTGCTCAAAAAAAGTGGCATTTTACACATTATTTTACTTGAAAAATCGTTAATTTTTTGCACATTAAATCTGCAAAAACCCTTTCTTTTTTTTGTTTTATCTATATAATAAAACTTATGTTTAAAGAAAAGACTATTTCGTTTTAGTTCTGCTTAATGCAGAAAGGCAAGGTGATTATTTTGTTTCAGTTACGATGGATTTGGAAAAATCTAAAAGGATACCGCGTTTCTTATATCATTGCGCTGTGTCTAGTTTTAGTGGGCGCAAGCCTTACAATGCTCAACCCGATCATTTCTCAGCATCTTGTG
Organism: Oscillospiraceae bacterium; assembly: GCA_029240015.1. GTDB lineage: Bacteria > Bacillota > Clostridia > Oscillospirales > Ruminococcaceae > JARBTU01. The sequence continues at coordinate 2,190 of JARBTU010000160.1, forward strand.
GATCAGGTTATCGTCGGCACGACCGATGCCGCCGGCAACGTCGTGCGCCATAAAGAAATGCTGATTCCCCTCTGTTTGGCGCTTGTTTTTGCAATGCTTACCAAGACGATTGTGTTCTATATCGTCATCATGCTATGTGAACGGGCTTCCCAAGGCGTTGTCCATACACTAAGAGATTATCTTTATCAGAACATGCAAAAGCAAGACATGGGCTTTTATGACAAGAACCGTACAGGCGATCTGATGACAAGGCTCACCGGAGATATGGATATGATTCGCCATACCGTTGCATGGATTGTGCGTGTCATCATTGAAAATGTCTTCTTGTTCATTGCCACCACAGTTTATTTCTTAACAGTGGACATCGTTTTTACGTTGGTGTTGCTCGCCATTACGCCGTTGATTTATTTTGTTACCAAAAAGTTTTCCAGAACGGTAAGACCACTTTATGTCGACCTTCGCGAAAAGCTTTCCAATCTTAACACCAGCGCACAGGAAAACATTTCGGGCAACCGTGTGGTAAGAGCTTTTGCGAGAGAAGATTTTGAAAACCAAAAGTTTGACGAAAAAAACACAGAATACATGAAAGCGAGCTTGAAATCGACCTTCACATGGCTTCGGTTCTTCCCTGCCATTGAATCTCTTGCCCAGTCATTGACCGTTGTTACCTTGTTAATTGGCGGATATTTTATCATCATCGGCAGACTTTCTTTGGGTGAGCTTTTGGCGTTCTCCTCTCTTTCATGGACACTGGCCAATCCAATGAGAATGATGGGTATGTTGCTCAACGACCTCCAGCGTTTTTTTGCTAGTTCCTCAAAAGTTATCGAGCTTTATTATTCCCATCCGACCATTGTGAATCGTTACGACTGTGTCACAAGTGACCAGCGGTTCAAAGGTAAAGTGGAATTTAAAAATGTCTCTTTAAAGTTTAATGAGGGTGAAATCTTAAAAAATATTTCGTTCTGCGTCGAACCCGGCGAGACCGTCGCGATCATGGGCAACACCGGGTCGGGTAAAACACTTCTTACCAATCTGATTCCTCGACTTTATGACGCAACAGACGGCGAAGTGGTTGTGGACGGAGTAGATGTCCGCTTTTGGGATAAAGCTTCTTTGCGAAAGAACATCGGTATGGCGACACAGGATGTGTTTTTGTTCTCCGACACCGTTGACGGAAACATTGCCTATGGTGATTCGTCTGTCACCGAAGACGAAACCAAGCAGTTTGCGCATCTTGCCTCCGCGGACTTTATCTATAAGATGGAGGACGGTTTCGATACGCTGATTGGCGAGCGCGGTGTGGGTCTTTCGGGCGGTCAAAAACAGCGTATCGCTTTGGCTCGTGCACTTGCCATACGCCCTTCGATTTTGATTTTGGACGACACCACGTCCGCTGTTGACCTGGAAACCGAAAAGTTTATTCAGCAAAGCCTGAAAGGTCTTGATTTTTCCTGTACCAAATTTATTATCGCACAAAGAACATCAACGACCAAAAACGCGGATAAAATCATTATCCTCCATGACGGCGAAATCGTTGAGTGCGGCACGCATGACGAGCTTCTAAGCAATAACGGATTTTACAGCGAAATCTATGCTCTTCAAAACGACGACTGCACCAGCACTTTATGTTCATAACCAACTTTGATCTCTTATCCGGAAAGGAGTGCATTTTCTTTGGCAAGAAATAAATTTGACGTGGACGAAACGCTCGAGACCCCCTTTAACCTGAGCCATCTGAAACGAGCGACCAAATACATAAAAAAACACAGTTTCTCTATGATACTGTCCCTTATTCTAAGCGCCGTTGGCGTGATTGCAACACTTTTTGGCCCAAAAATTATTCAATATGCGCTGGACAAAACCATCCCCGACAAGAATATCCCTCAGCTCATTTTTCTTTCGGTGATCCTTCTCCTCACCATTGTTTTAAGCGTGACCCTGACAACCATCCGTTCCCGTATTATGACGAGAGTCGGACAGGAAATCATCTATGATATCAGAAAAGACTTGTTTGCACATCTTCAGCGTCTTCCTTTTCAATATTACGACGACCGTCCGCACGGAAAGATTCTGACGCGTATTATCCACTATGTCAATAATGTGTCCGATATGCTTTCAAACGGAATCATTAACTTTATTCTTGAAATCTTCAATCTGCTTTTTATATTGGTCTTCATGTTTGCAACCAGCGTCAAACTTTCCCTTATCGTTCTGGCAGGGCTTCCGATTTTCCTTGTTGTGATGTTCTTCTTAAAGCCAATTCAGCGAAAAACATGGCAGCAAGTGTCTAACAAAAGTTCTAACATGAACGCTTATCTCCATGAAAGTCTTGACGGAGCGAAAATTACACAGATTTTTACCCGTGAAGAAGAAAATAAAGAGATTTTCGGCAAGCTTAACGGCGGATACCGAAAAGCATGGCTGAGAGCCCAGTACTTCGGGAACTTGGTATGGGTTGCCGTAGACAATATCTCCACTTGGGTGGTTGCCGCGCTTTATCTGATTGGTGTTTTATTCCTTGAGCCGATGGTTTCTTTCGGAATCATTTTTGCCATGACCTCTTACGCGGCAAGATTCTGGCAGCCAATACTTAACCTTGCAAACCTTTATAACAACTTTATCAACTCGATTGCCTATCTGGAGCGTATCTTTGAAACCATGGATGAGCCCGTAACCGTTGATGATGCTGATGACGCATATGAGCTTCCTCAAATCACGGGACAGGTGTCTTTTGACCATGTGACATTCTCTTATGACGGAACCAAAAACATTTTGGAAGATGTGAGCTTTGATATTACGCCGGGCGAAAGCATTGCGCTTGTCGGTCCTACCGGAGCAGGTAAAACGACCATTGTCAACCTCATCTCCCGTTTTTACAACATAAACGATGGTGCGGTTTTAATTGACGGCCACGATGTGTCCAAAGTAACGCTAAATTCGCTCCGTTCACAGCTGGGTATCATGCTTCAGGACAGTTTCATCTTCTCTGGAACCATTCTCGATAATCTCCGCTATGGCAAGCTTGACGCCACATCGGATGAGGTCCGTGTAGCCTGCGAAACAGTTTGTGCCAACGAGTTTATCTCCCAAATGGAAAATGGCTATTTTACCGAGGTAAACGAGCGAGGGAGCAGGCTTTCTCAAGGACAGAAACAGCTGATCGCTTTTGCAAGGACACTGCTTGCCGACCCAAAAGTTTTGATTTTGGATGAAGCGACTTCTTCCATCGACGCCAAGACCGAAAGACAGCTCCAACAGGGTCTCAATGAACTCTTAAAGGGCAGAACATCATTTATTATCGCGCATAGACTTTCGACCATCAAAAACTGCGATAAAATCATGTATGTTTCAAATAAAGGCATTACTGAATGCGGAACCCACGACGAACTTATCGCTAAACGCGGCGATTATTATAAGCTTTATACCGCACAACTTCAGGAAGCGTAAAAAGGAGGATGAATCATGGTTAAACATATTGTATTTTG
>JARBTU010000161.1 GCA_029240015.1 Oscillospiraceae bacterium
CTTATAAAAATGAGAAAATAAGAACGACCAGCTAAAAGAAAGGCGAAATCTTATCCGCTTATTAAAGACGGTGATACGCTGTCTATTATTTTTATATTGACAAATTTCAATAAGACGCATATAATATAAACATATCGAATAAAATCAATATGAGGTGTTTGTATGCCAAATAATCATAAAGAAAACGCAAAGATATTCAAAGCTTTTTGTGATGAAACACGGCTTATGGTTTTATCACTTTTGCAAAGCGGTGAAAAGTGCGCCTGTGTGCTGCTTGAACAAGTCAATGTCGGACAGCCGACATTATCCCACCATATGAGAATACTTGTTGACAGTGGTGTTGTTTCGGCTCGTAAGCAAGGCAAATGGACACATTATTCAATCAGCAAAAGCGGAAGTGCAAAAGCAAAAGAATTGCTTGACCTTTTAACTACGGTAAATGAATCTGAGAATGAAATAGGGTGCTGTAATGAGTGAAAAAGGCTGTTGTTCTCCTGCACCGAATAAGCCCCGAACAGTAAAAGTAAAAAATTCCTCTGCGCCGGAAAAACAATGTTGTTGTTGCTCGGTGGCAGAGCCAATCACAAAATATGACCTTGCTGATCATTGGATAACGGGTGAGCTTGAAACCGAAAAAGGAAAAGTGCCTGTTGTTTCTACAAGGCTATCATTCAAAGATAAATTCGGTGCGTTCAAGGTGCGTTTCAATATCGGCCGGATGAAGTATCAAATCAATCCCGGTCTTTACGCTGTCGGCAATCCTGACAGTCATTCGCCTGTTATGGTGAGCGCGAATTATAAACTGACTTTTGACAGCCTTAGAAAAGAACTTGACGGGTTGAACTGCTGGATTATGATATTAGATACAAAGGGTATCAATGTTTGGTGTGCCGCCGGAAAAGGTACATTTGGAACGGCTGAAATTATAAACAGAATTGAAAAAACAAAGCTGTCGGAAATCGTATCACATAAAAAGCTGATATTGCCACAGCTTGGCGCGCCCGGCGTGAGCGCACATGAGATAACAAAACAAACAGGCTTTACGGTTGCATATGGTCCTGTTCGTGCTTGCGATATAAAGGCGTTTTTGCAAGCCGATTATAAGGCAACGGATGAAATGCGGAAAGTCAAATTTACCATGCGTGACAGGCTTGTTTTGACACCTGTTGAATTTATCACCGCCGCAAAAACTGTTCTTTTTATTTTAGGTATTATATTTGTTGTCAACCTGTTTGCGGCACGACCGTTCGTGGCGGCTGATCTGCTCACTTTTGCCGCCGCTATGGTTACCGGAACAATTATCACACCTGTTCTGCTGCCATTCATTCCCGGCAAGGCGTTTGCACTCAAAGGTTGGTTGCTCGGTCTGATTGTGACCGCCTGCATGGTGTGGCTGAATGGTTGGTTTGCTGTAAACGGGGTATTGCTTGCAATCGGCTATTTGCTTGTCTTGCCGTCTTATTCGGCGTTTTTGGCAATGAACTTTACAGGTTCATCAACATACACTTCTTTTTCGGGCGTGCTAAAGGAAATGAAAATATCCATTCCACCGATTATTATCTCAATAGTGGTTGGTTGTATTGTACTTTTAGTAAAGGCTTTTATGAGGTAAGATTATGAAACATAAATATTTGAAAGATGTTTCCACGCTAGAATTATCAACCGACAAATGTATTGGTTGTGGCAAATGTAAAGAGGTTTGCCCTCATGCTGTAATTGAGATTGAAAATAGAAAAGCACAGATTATTGATAAAAACGCCTGTATGGAGTGTGGAGCGTGTATGAATAACTGCCCTGTAAATGCAATTAGCGTCCATGCAGGGGTTGGCTGTGTTTCCGCTGTTATTCGAGGTTGGCTGACAAACAGTGAACCGAGCTGTGACTGCTCCGGCGGTAGCGATTGCTGCTAATAAAAATAAAGGAATGATTAGTTTGTCAAAAGTAAATGAAGCGGTTGCTTGTTTTAATGATGGATTCAACTGTGCGCAGGCAATCCTGTCAACGTACTGTGAGGATTTCGGACTTGATAAAGAAACCGCTTTGAAACTGTCCTGCGGCTTTGGGGCGGGTATGGGCAGACGCTGCGAAACCTGCGGCGCAGTTACCGGAGCATATATGCTTATCAGTTTAGCAAACGGTCAGCATATCAAAGGTGATACTGACGCAAAAGAAAAGACCTATGCATTGATACAGGAGTTTACACAGAAGTTTAAAGAAATAAATAAATCAACAATATGCCGGCAGCTTTTAGGTGTTGACTTGATAACCGGTGATAAGGATTTTGCGGTTAGTCAAGTAAAAACGGTTTGTCCCAAAATGGTTAGGGACGCTGCTGTAATTGTTGAGTCCATAGTCTTGAAAGGATAAACAATATGAAATGTGCCAATGTAAAAGAATGTGCTTGCCCGAAACAATCGTGCGCCAATCATAGGAAGTGCTGCGTCTGTGTGATAAAGCACAGGGAAACGGACAGTCTTCCGTTTTGTATGTTTCTTGACAATGAGGGGGATAAATCAGTTAAGCACTATTATGAAAAGCTGAAAGAACGGTTTGAATAAAAAAATGAATTGCATCTATTTTGTTTGGCAGAGATAAAAAACAGTTTATTGCTCCAAAAGAGCAAAATATATTCGGTCTACTTAAATAATCACTATTTTAAAAACCCTTGAAATAGCATAAATTGTAATCATTTTGAGGGTTTTACTTGTTTGGAACATTCATAAAATAATATCAATTAATTTAGTAAAACTGTTAACCGCAGGGTCGTTGGTTCGAGTCCAACTTGGGGAGCCAGAAAAAACACTCTTAGCATTGCTGAGAGTGTTTTTTTATTTTAATTAAGTTTATTTTGTGGGATAGCTTCCAATTAACAACTGCTGCGCGGTAAGATGCCTCGCGTCGTAAGGTTTGGAGGAGACAAAAAGGAACGCTTGAGCCAGCTGGCTCAAGCGTTCCTTTTCTATTGGTTTTTAACGAGTCTATTTATTGATCTTGATTTTCATTTCCTGATCCGGGGAGGCAGGAACACCAAAAACAGGAATATCCCCATTCCATGTGAATTTTTGAGCACGGACACTTCTTCCGTTCCACCCCGATCCCGAAACAAGGTTGGCATGATAGACGATCCAGCTTTCTTTTCCGTCAGGCGATGTGGTGAATGAGCAATGCCCCGGGCCGTAAGACTGATATTGTTTGGAAAAAACAGGGGTAATGCTCTTTTCCCAGCTAAGTTTATTTAAGATATCTCCGCCTTTGAAGGTCAGCATGCCCAGACAATAATCATCTGTCCAGCTTCCGCTTGCGGAGTATACAATATGTACCGCAGAGTTTTTGACGAGAGCAACAGGACCTTCGTTAATAAGTGGATTTCCGTTTTTCTCCCAGTTATATTCAGGTGTGGAAATCAGTACGCGCGCTCCCGAAATTGTCCACGGGTTGCTCATAGGAGCGATATAAAGATTCTGGGCGACATTTACGTCCCCTTCCCAACCCGACCAGATAAAGTAAAGCTTTGAATCAACCTTTAAAACTGTTCCGTCAATAGCCCACTTATCGGTGGAATCCGAAATTTTCCCTTTGAATGTGTAGCTGCCAAGCGGATCGGAGGTCTTGCTTTCTAATACGTACATTCTGTGGTTATTGTTGTTTCCGTCATCGGCCGCAACATAAATATACCACTTGTTATTGATGAAATGAAGTTCAGGCGCCCAATATTCGCTGGAGTACATGGTTCCTTTTGGCGCGTTCCAAACCAAAGATGCGTCTGCTTTTCCTATATCATACAGGTTTTTGGATTTGGAAACATAGAGCTTGTTGCCGCCCGAATAACAGTAATAATAATATCCGTTTTTAAAAGTAACCCATGGGTCTGCCCCTCTGTCGATAATTGGATTATAAAAAGTATGCATGCTTAAATCCTCGCTTGCCGTTTTTTGAGATGATGTTTTTTTGCTTGAGGATACTTTGTTCGAAGACACTTTGCTTGAGACTGCACTGGAACTGGTCTTTTTTGAAGAAACACCGCTTGAGGATGAATCTAATTGTTGGGAAGAAAAAATACTCGCAAGATTTGATGACAAATCATTCGTTGATGAGGAAAGAAAAGTGGGTGTTTCGGAACTTGAAGAATCAGGTTTTTTGTTGTCTCCCGAACATCCTGAAAATGCGAATAGAACGGATAGGGCAATTAGTGCTGATTTTGGTTTCATTCTGTTAGAAGAAAGGAACCATGCCAAAGCAATCACTCCTTATTATAAAATAAAAGTGTAAGTATTTTTCCTATGATGTCATGTTCTCTCATTATATCATGGGAAATAGAATCCATCAATATGACAAATTGACTGATAAAAATGTTGCAACTTAGCTATTTTATCTCCTGTTCCAAGGTCCTAAAAGTTTCTGTTGCAAAAAATTCTGTTAAAGAAATGTTTAGTCCATCGCATAATGATTTAATTGTAACGATCCCAGGATTTTTACTGCCGCCAGACAATATATTTTTAAGTGTTGATGGTGGGACAGCAGAAAGTCTTGCCAATGCATTTACTTTAATGTTTTGTTGTTTGCAAAGTTCCAGAATTCGGCTGGCAACCGCTGTTCGAGTATCCATAAAGTATTCCCCCACAATTTATTACATAAAATATATTTGTTTTATTGTTATTTTATCTCTTGTTCCAGATTATCAAATAA
>JARBTU010000162.1 GCA_029240015.1 Oscillospiraceae bacterium
CCGTTTGAATAGCGTGAACGAACAAAATATTCACCGTCTTCATCTACATTAGCCTTAAAAGAAATATATGAACCTAGTTTATTATCTATTCTGATGGCATGCTCACTCTGCGCGCCACGTACAGTTACCTTTTCTCCGCCTAAAAATTCGGCTTGTTCGCATGAATAAATATCACCTAATCCCGCATCACCCGACGGTAAGTCTTGGAACTCGAATACCGATACAGCTTCACCAAAATTTGGGCTGCCGTCTTCATTCCAATCAAATTTTTGAATATTAACATTTCGCCAGCCGTTTTCATGTGACGGGTAAACTTTTGAATGATAAACCACCCAGTCTTCAGACATATCGGCAGATTTTACAAATGAAGCACGTCCTGTTGAATAAACATCCTCATTTCCGTGGAATATATGGTCTGTTTTTTCCCAGTTTTCAGTTCTTAGAACATCTCCGCCTTTGTGGACATACATCCCCAAATTGTAATTAAGGCACGCAAATCCGCCATCGGATACCGTAATAAACAGTTTGTCGTCGTGTATAAGAGCACGAGGCCCTTCGCCTTTTTGCTCCGGTAAAAACGAGCGATTTTGCGTAATTGTATAAGGATTGTCCATTTTTGCAATCGCAGGTCCTTCAGGGCATTTCGGATCGGCTCCGTCATTCATTGTTCCCCAGCAAGCATACAGTTCACCTTGCCAGAAAAACACGGTAAAATCATTTGCTTGTTGATTTACGCCGTCTTCACCCGTGAAAATAACGCCGTGGTCAATATATTCGCCTTGCGGGTCATCGGTAACCGATTCGAGACAACCCGCATGATGTCTCCAGTTCATACATTCATAATCTGCACAGTAATATATGAACCACTTTCCGTTTATAAAAAAAATTTCAGGCGCAAACATTCTTTTCTGAGTGCCTTTTGAGTCAAAAACACATATTTTTTCACCTTGATCAATCAGCGTTTTTGATTTAGAAACAAAAATACCGCAGTTTCTGTCGTCATTGCTTGATGCAACAAGATAATAAAAGCCGTCTTTTTGTGCTATAAACGGATCTTGCCCTTGATATAATGGATTGTTGAATTTAATAAGTTTCATATTCATTATATTCTCCCGTTTCGTTATTAAAATATAGCTTATTATATCATTTCAAACTAATCTTTTCAATATAAATTTAGTTCTATATTTTCAGCAACATCACAGGGCATTTTGGGCATCATCATGTAATAAACATGAATTTATCTCTCTTGTTTTCTTCACCCTATACTCAATTACACAAATACATCTTATTTCGGGCATTTCACATTACATTCTTTCATTAAAACTTATCCACTATGCCTAGTGCCAGGCAACTATTTTTTACCTATATCAGAATTGGAAGGCTCATTGGGAACGCTGCCATCAACTGTCAATAGGAACCTGTAGTCCTCTCCGTTTCGCACCATGTAATCAAAGATTTTCCAAGCTACTTTTGTAACTTCTGCATGTGCTTTCTTTATTTCTTCCGGCGTTTTCGCCATCCTGCCATTGTCTAGTATCCTACAGGTCGTGTTCCCTATTTTCATTTCCTTTATGAGTTTATAATTAAGAGAATCAACATAATTCACTTTCTATCACCTCATTTAATGCTATGAAATTCACCTTTTGTCCTATGCATTGCTCTTTTCGGCAAATCGGCTTTGTCATACTCAGTCTTAAATAAACAGTTAAAATCACAACGATGTAATTTATATCGATCCTTAACTTTTCCGCTTCTCTTCTTAGCATTTTGATAACCTTTTATTGACACAAAGGGGAAGTTATTATAAAATTGCAAACCTATAGATAGCTTTTTAAATTTATCTGACATCTCCTTGACAAACATATCGGTAATCGTTATAATATATATCGTCATACGATATAACGGGTAACGACTATTGGAGGTGTTTAAATGCCCAGTGATAAAGAAAACTTTGCTCTTACCGAAGCCGTCTATTATATCCTTCTTTCCTTATATCAACCTATGCATGGCTATGGTATTATGCAGAATATTGACCGGTTAAGCCGTGGCAGGATTAGACTTGCGGCGGGAACATTATACGGTGCAATCAATACGCTTTTAGAGCGTGGTTGGATTACAGCATTTCCCGATGAGCATAATTCAAGAAAAAAAGAGTATATCATTACCGATAGCGGGAAAAACGCTGTTCAGATTGAACTTGTGCGTTTGAAAGAGTTAGCGGAAAATGGCACTAAGATAGCGGGAGGTGTTCAACAGTGAAGCATGTAGTTTATAAATTTTTTTCCATAGGGGCGCATGAGAAAGAGGAAAAATGGCTTAATGAGATGTCTGCCAAAGGCATGGTGCTTACTGACGTTATGGGTCTCAGATATGTCTTTGAGCAAGGCACCCCGGGGGAATATATTTACCGTTTAGAATTACTGAATTATTTGCCTTCTCACGCTGAGAGCATTGCATATGTCAAGTTTATGGAGGATATGGGCATTGAATATGTGGGCTCCTGTTTGAGATGGGTGTATTTTAGAAAACAGGCACAAGATGGAGTATTCGAAATATACTCCGACATAGAGTCAAAAATAAAGCACTTAAAACGCATAACTTGGTTGGCAAACTTAGTATCCTCCTTTTCTTTCTGTATGGCGATCATTTATCTTTGGGAAGCTTGGAATCAATATTCTGTATATTCTGACTGGTTAGCTCGTGGTTTTTCCGGTGACGACAATTACATTTCCCCCTTTATATGGGGAATTATGTTTATTGTATTTATAGCAATGTTTCAGATTTTTATTATACCCGTGCGAAGATCATTACGCCGTTTAAAAACGGAGCGCAAACTTAGAGAATGACACCAAGCAAAATTGAAAAGGCGAAAATCTAAAATATTATGAATAAGAAGTACCTCAGTAAGATATATATCCTACTGAGGTACTTTTTTAAAATTGGTGGTGATAACATGAAAGAATATTACCCTTATTCGGACAGATATTGTCTTTATCTAAGAAAGTCACGGTCTGACCTTGAAGCAGAAAACGAGGAAGATACGCTTGCAAGGCACGAAAAAGCCTTGCTCGATTTAGCAAGGCGGCAAAAGTTGTCGATCACATCAATATATAAAGAAGTCGTGTCCGGTGATACTATTTCATCAAGGCCTGTTATGCAAAAACTTCTTTCGGAAGTGGAACAAGGCATTTGGAAAGGTGTCCTTGTCGTGGAAGTAGAGCGTTTGGCTCGTGGTGACACGATAGATCAAGGCATCGTCGCCCAAGCTTTTAAGTTTTCCAGCACTAAAATAATTACCCCGTCCAAAACTTATGATCCAAACAATGAGTTTGATGAGGAATACTTTGAATTCGGTCTGTTTATGTCACGCCGAGAGTATAAAACGATCAACAGAAGACTGCAGCGAGGACGGATTGCTTCCGTGAATGAGGGAAAATATGTAGGCAATGTTGCCCCTTATGGCTATAAAAGGGTTAAGCTGGAAGGACAAAAAGGCTACACGCTTGAGCCTATAGAAAATCAAGCTGAAATTGTCAAACTGATTTATCAGTTTTATACCGATAATGACCGAATCGGTGTATCTCTTATTGCAAAAAAACTAAACGGTTTAGGCATACCCGCTCTCAAGTCCAGCCAATGGACACAATCTACTATTATCGGTATATTAACAAACCCCGTTTATATCGGCAAAGTCCGTTGGAACTGGAGAAAGACGGTTAAAAAAATTGAAAACGGCGAAGTAAAAAGAGAACGACCACGGGCGAAGCCGGAAGATTGCATTCTGGTCGACGGGCTACACCCTCCTATTATAGATATTGATGTTTGGAACAAAGCAAAAGCTTATATGTCGGCAAACCCTCCACGTCCCGTCAATAGTCTGAACACGATAAAAAATCCCCTTGCTGGAATTGTAAAATGTAGTGCGTGTGGCAAATCCATGATAAGACGTCCATATAGCAGCAATCAGCGGGCAACATTAATGTGTATAAATCCTAGTTGCGATAATATCAGCTCTTTTTTGTATTTAGTGGAGGAGCGAATCCTTCTAACTCTTAAAGAATATCTTGAAGCTTACAAACTCGAATGGGGGAATAAAGAATCCTCCCCAAGAACTGGAAGCTCCAAAAATGACATTTTAAAAAGAGCTGAGTCCGAACAAAAGACCTTGCAAGCACAGTTGGATAACCTCCACGACTTATTAGAGCAAGGTATTTATACAAAGGAAACGTTCTTAGAGCGAAATGCCAAGCTATTAAATAAAATAAGTGCCTGTACTTCTCAAATCGAAAATATAAAGAATGAAATGGTAAATGAAATTAACAGCCTGAAAACCCAAGAAGAGGTTATACCACGCCTTGAAAATGTATTAAGGTTGTATGAGGATTCAAATAATTTAAAGCTAAAGAATGAATTATTAAAAAGTGTTGTTGAAGAAGCATTCTATAATAAAAGTGTCAACGCAAGATGGCACAACAATTTAGATGATTTCACTCTTGATATAACTCCAAGATTTTAATTTTATACTTATTATTGATATCATCTATGCGCTAATTCTTCCGTGCCAACGTCATTCAAGATTCCTTTTACCTCGGCATAAGGTGCGGTGTATCTTTGGCTTAAATATCTCATTGAAGCTCCAAGTTCACCGTCAGGTCCTCCGAAT
>JARBTU010000163.1 GCA_029240015.1 Oscillospiraceae bacterium
TATTCTCCATCTTCAATAATGGCCGCAATCGCAATTTCCGGCTCATCCGCAGGAGCAAATCCAATTACTGCAGAGTTAAACTTATTTGTTGCAGTTTGCGGTGTTCCGGTTTTAATGGCCACATCAAACGAATATCTTGACAAGCTGTGCGAACCGGTCAATCGGCTTGCTGCAGCCTTCATACCCTCTGTAACAATGTCAAATTGTGCCGTTTTCCCTGTAATCTTTGATGCCACTTTCGGTTGTGTCTGGCTGATAATATTTTCATAATTATAACTTTGAACACTTTTGATCAAATGTGCCTCATACCTTGTTCCGTCGTTTGCTAGCGTTGCAGCCTGAATCGCCATCTGCAAAGGTGTTACAGCTGTATCAAGCTGACCGATAGACGCCTGAACAACGTTTCCTGCGTTCCAAACAGCTCCCATTTTCTTGCTGTACGCCGGACTTGCCAAAACACCTGTGGCGTTTGGTATTTCAAGCCCTGTAGGTACACCAAGTCCAAGTTTTTGGGAATATTCGTTTATCGTATCAATGCCCACTCTTCGGCCTACATCATAAAAAAAGATGTTGCAAGAAAATTTGAGGGCATTCACCACACTGATTGACCCGTGATAGCCGGTACATTTCGGACGGAACGGAGCAGGATAATAGGTGTATACATGATTACAATAAACCGTCGAGCCTTTCCCAATCACGCCCTCACACAAGGCCGCGGTGGCAACCGACGTTTTGTACGTGGAGCCCGGACGATAAGTTCCCCAAAGGGTCCTGTTGAACAACGGTTGATTTTTCGTTGTCGCAAGCTCGGAATATTTTTTTCTATAGTCTTTGATGTTATAAGAAGGATAGGTCGCAAGTGCCAAGACCTCTCCGGTTTTTGCATCTAAAACAGCGACTGCTCCTGCTTTCGCTCCATTCCCTTTCGGAGCACTTGTACGAAGCCATTTGATGTGATCGGCAAGAATATTCTGAACTTTTTGCTGAAAATACTTGTCAATTGTGAGCATTACCGTATTGCCTGGAACCGTGGATTTCTTATCTACAACGCTAACCACATCTCCACGGGCGTTTTGTTCCACCTGCCTGATGCCGTCTGTTCCCCTCAAATAACTTTCAAAAGTTTTTTCGATGCCGTCTTTTCCTACGACGTCATTCATCTGATACCCTTTTTCCTTGAGTGTTTTATATTCTTCCGCATAAATCGGTCCTAATGTTCCGATAATGTGCGGCGCTATCGTTCCGCTGACATAATCCCTGGTCGCCTCTTCAATTACGTCAACGCCTTTAAGATCATAATTTTGTTCTTTAATTTTCGCAACTGTGGCTGTAGCGATATCTTCCGCGAATGTATAGCGGTTATTCAGCGAAAATTCTGACTGAAGCATTTCAAACCGTACACTTGCAATCATTCTCTTCGTTTCTTCATCATATCCGGTTATCTTAAATTTTTCAATTAGCTCATCAATACAGTTTTGGGCTGTCGCGTAAGAGTTTAATCCCAAAACTTTTTTTGCCCGTGCGACATCGCTTTCTTTTTTATCTTCGAATTTATAAGGCTTTGTTTTGGTGATTGGAAGTGTGTCAACCCATTCTTCCCCAGCCTTGTCCATAATATTTTTTAGTTTGGCAATAATCTCGTTTTCTGTTCCTGTTGCCATAAATGCACGGTCAAAAATAATATTAAATCCAACTTTATTGGTCGCAAGCGGACGTCCGTACCGATCAACAATTTCGCCTCTTGCCGCCTTCACGCGAACTGTGCTGATCGTTTTTTTGTTTGCCTGATCTCTGTACTGGCTACCTTCAACAATTTGGAACTGCATCAAGCGAGCACAGCATGCCACAAAAATAACAAAAATTAACGATGAAAGAATGATCAGTCTTATTCTTCTCTCTTTTGGTCGGACCATCTGCTTCACTCCTTGTTTCTTATCGCTGCGCCATTTGTTATTATTCTATCATATAAAAGTTACTATACTCTTAACACTTCATTATATTTTGATGCAATTTTTCTTACCAGAAAAAATATCGGGGGCGTTACGACTGCTGTATAAACAACCATCGGAGCCAAACGGTTCGTCAGAACAATCCATACTCCTTCGTATCCCCACATCGCATAATAAAACAAAAAATCTAAAAGTCCGTGAATAGCCATCGTGCAACCGCATAAGATAGTCGCATTGACCCAGTTCGCCCGCATCAGATACATAATCAACAGCGCCGTTACAATGCATGCTGCCATAATGATAATCGCATTATATCCGGATAATTTATTGGAAGATAAATCCCAAAGCAGCCCTGTTATCAGCCCTATAACAGCGCCCCCAAGTTCTCCTTCAAAAATCGCAATGCAAATTGCCAAAGGAACAATAAGAACAGGCTTCGCCCCATAAATCTGGAACAAGCCCGGTGTTGTCTGCAAAATATAGAATACTAATAACAACAGCGCATAAATAATCCATTTAACAATATCTTTCTTAGATCTTCTCATGAATTATTCGCTCCCTTTGCTTGAACTGCCGCTTTTTTGATCATCAGAATTTTTGCCTAAAAAGTTTTTGATTACAAAAACATTTTTAGTGTCTGTAATTCTTGCAGCAGGGCTTATCGTCGCATATATGGAAATCCCATGCGTTTCAGGTTTTACTTCCTGAACGATTCCGACAATAATACCTCTTGGAAAAATCCCGCTGAGCCCAGAAGTAACAACCATTCCGCCTTTCGTAATCGAACTTTCCCGCGTAGGAAGATAAGCAAGCTTACACAGCCCTTTTTCTGCCAATGAAATATCCCCGGTGATAACACCCGTGTCCTTAGACCGCACCTCATAAGAACCTACATTGATTTCAGGGCTTAGAATCGTGGTCACTCTCGAAAATGTTGCGCCTACTTCTTCGATATATCCGACCAAACCATCAGAAGTCATAACAGGGTCGCGCGCACTGATTCCATGAAGCTTACCCTTATCAATCATAAAAGAGCCATAACGGTCATTTGGGTCGCGTCCGCTCACCGACGCACTCTCCAGCACAAAATCATCATGAATTTCTTTGATTCCCGCAATTTCTTTCAACTGATCATTTTCATCTTTTATTTTGTCATAATCCACAAGCTCTTTTCGAAGTTTTGTGATATCCTCCCGAAGCTTTTTATTTTCATTAAAATAAGCATCCGCATTTACAAACTTGTCAAAAAAGCCAGTAGCCGCCCCCGAAATACTCGAAGACAGCTTTTGGAAAGGAGTAGTAATCACCCCAAGAAGGTTATTAGAGACGGTGGAACTTCCCTGTGTTGACGCAGCGTAAAGCATAAATCCCACCAGTACAGCAAAAACAGCAATAAGAACCTTAAACCGCTTGCTGTGCAAAAAGTCACGCATTAAAATGTGACCTCCTTTTTAAAGAGGCTTGTATTTTGAACATTAATATTTATTATACTCATCTCCGGACAAAACATCTTTAAGAATATCGATATTTTCCAGAACTTTTCCGGTTCCCTCTGCAACGCAGTCCAAAGGATTCTCAGCAACATGTACAGGCATACCTGTTTCTTCTGCAACCAGCTTATCTAGCCCGCGTAATAAAGCACCTCCGCCTGTCAAAGTAATTCCTTGATCGATAATATCTGCCGCAAGCTCCGGTGGGGTTTTCTCAAGAGTTACTTTAATGGCATCAACCACTTTTGACAATGGTTCTGCAAGTGCTTCTCTTATTTCTGTTGACGTGATTCCAATATTCTCCGGCAATCCGTTCAAAAGATTTCGTCCTTTAATATCCATTTTAAGCTCTTCTTCAAATGGATACGCGGAACCTATTCCGATTTTGATGTTTTCTGCCGTTCTTTCACCAATCAAAAGATTATATTTCCTTTTGATATAGTTAATAATAGATGTGTCAAACTCGTCTCCGCCAACACGAACAGATTTTGCCGCAACGATTCCTCCAAGGGAAATTACCGCTACTTCGGATGTTCCTCCGCCAATGTCAACAACCATGCTGCCTGTTGGCTCTTCCACAGGAAGTCCCGCGCCCATCGCAGCGGCCATTGGTTCTTCAATAATCCATACTTTTTTGGCTCCTGCCTGTTCGGAAGCATCTTTCACCGCACGCCTCTCAACGCCTGTTACACCCGATGGAATACAAATAATCACCCTTGGGCGAGCAAAAATAGATTTATTAATGGCTTTTCTTATAAATTCCTGAAGCATTCTGGTTGTAATATCAAAATCCGCAATAACCCCATCCTTAAGAGGTCTCACGGCAACGATTGATCCCGGTGTTCTTCCGATTACGTCTTTTGCTTCTTGTCCTACACAGCGGACTGTATCTGTTCTTGTATCCACAGCAACAACAGAAGGCTCACGAATAATAATTCCCTTCCCCTTCATAAATACAAGTGTGTTTGCTGTTCCTAAATCAATACCAATGTCGCGTGAAAACATGCTGTTTTCCCCTTTCTATAATCAAGAAATTTAAAATTCTTATTCATTTTCCTATCATTAGGTTCGTCCTTTTTTATAAATCATAATCATGAAAATTTATACAATTCATAAAAAACCTACCTCATATTATTATACCCTTTAATCATTTTTTTCACAAGATGTTTTTTGCTTTTTTATTCCT
>JARBTU010000164.1 GCA_029240015.1 Oscillospiraceae bacterium
CTGCAACATTTCGGTAAAAGTTCCAAATGAGCTTTTACTTGTACCGATGGATGCTACACTGATTGAACAGGTGATTATCAATCTGCTGGAAAACGCAATTAAACACTCACCGCAAGGTTTTTTAATTGAGCTGACAGTTAAAAAATTACAGAACAGTGCCGTTTTTGAGATTAGTGATAACGGAGAGGGCGTTTCACCCCAAGAATTGCCCACGTTATTCGACGGATACTCATCAGGGAAGAACAAAAACGTCGATTCTTCCCGTGGAATGGGAATAGGGCTTTCCATATGCCGTTCAATTATCAAAGCGCATAACGGTCACATTGAGGCGAAAAACAAAACCGGAGGCGGAGCAGTATTCCAATTTGTATTGCCTCTCGACGGGAGGAAGTTGAATGCAGAATAAATGGGTTATTCTAATTGTAGAGGATGAAAATGGCATTAGTAACTTTATTTCTGCCATCCTAACATCGAACCAATACCAGGTCATTAAATGTCAGAAGGGCACTGAGGCAGTTTCCATGACTGCTTCTTACTGCCCTGATCTGATTTTGCTTGATTTAGGGTTGCCGGATATGGACGGTCTGGATGTTCTGCAGGCTATACGCCAATGGTCTGAAGTGCCGATAATCGTTGTGACGGCACGCAGCAATGAAAGCGAAAAGGTAAAAGCACTTGATTTCGGCGCAGATGATTACATCACAAAGCCTTTTGGCACCCAAGAGCTATTGGCGCGTATTCGCACAGCAATCCGACATAAACAAAAAGTAAGCAGCTATAACCCTCTTGAAACAGACAAAATACACATTGGCGATCTCGTGGTCGACATAATCAAAAGAACCGTATCGGTAGACGGTAAGCCTGTTCATCTGACTCCTATTGAATATAAAATTGTTCTTTTGCTGTCCAAACATGCCGGTAAGGTCCTAACACTGGATGCAATCAGTAAAGAAATTTGGGGACCATATACCAATGAGCAGAATGCACTGCGGGTCAACATGGCCAATATCCGCCGAAAAATTGAATCGAACCCTGCAGCACCCAGGTATATACTCACAGAGGTTGGCGTAGGGTATCGCATGGTAGAAGAATGAATATAGATGAGAGGTGCACGAAATGAAAAAACTGATACTTGTCACGTCTCCACCCGCTTGTGGAAAAACCTATATTTCGAAACAACTTGCAACCAATTTGAAACATGTAGTCTATCTGGACAAGGACACCCTTATTGTTCTGTCTAAGCAGATTTTTGTTGTAGCCGGGGAGGAGTATAACAGAAGTTCTGACTTTTTTGAAAAAAACATACGCGATTATGAATATGATGCAATTGTAGACATTGCGTTGGCGGCGCTGGAGTATGACGATATTGTTCTAATTAACGCTCCGTTTACAAAAGAAGTGCGCGACATAAATTATATGAACGATTTAAGGAAAAAGCTTGAGCAAAAAAGTACAAAGTTAATCGTAATCTGGGTGGAAACCGACATTGAAGTGTGCAAGCAGAGGATGATTCAGCGCAACAGTGACAGGGATAAATGGAAACTTGCAAACTGGGAGAAATATATTTCCGGGGTGAATTTTAATATTCCAAGGGAGCTTGACAATTCGGCTTGTAGTGACGACTTGCTGGTTTTCAAAAATTCTACCGAGGAACAATACGATGCTTCGATGAGGGAGATTCTTCATATTCTTGAGTCATAATGTGTAATGATGAATATGTGTTTTTCTCTGGGAAAGATAGTTGCCTTTAGGGCCTTGAAACGGATGAAAGGAGAATTTCGTGTGAAGTTCTTCTTTTTTTTGTGCCAGATATCTTTGGAAAGCTATTTAACAAAGCCAAATTGAAATTGTTGAAAAAATCACAAATTTGTGTTATAATAAATCCATATAAATTAATTTATTGGCTGCTTTTGGAACGTCACAAAATATTAATAACCAAATTTGTGTAATAGGGAGTTTGTCCTGTTTATGAAACTCCTTTTGCGTGAATTTTTCGTATGGATGCTTTAGTGAGGAGAGCTATGGAGAAAAGTGATAAATTTAAATTGGTGAGTAAATATAAGCCAACCGGTGACCAGCCACAGGCAGTAGAAGGACTTGTTGGCGGGCTGAACGATGGAATCAGAGAACAGATTTTGCTGGGTGTTACAGGTTCTGGTAAGACGTTTACCATGGCGAATGTAATTGCGCAGGTTAATCGTCCCACTCTTGTTTTAGCACATAATAAAACGCTTGCGGCTCAGCTATGCAGTGAGTTTCGTGAATTTTTTCCGAACAACGCGGTAGAATATTTTGTTTCCTACTATGATTACTATCAACCCGAGGCTTATATTCCGAACACAGATACCTACATTGAAAAAGACAGCGCAATAAATGACGAAATAGATAAATTAAGACACTCGGCAACATCTGCGCTAAGTGAACGCAGGGACGTTATTATCGTTGCCAGCGTGTCTTGCATATACAGCTTAGGAAGTCCGCTTGATTACCGAAACATGGTGATTTCTTTAAGAGAAGGTATGCAAAAGAGCAGAGATGATTTATTAAGAAGACTGGTGGGAATCCAGTACGAGAGAAATGATATCAATTTTATACGAAACAAGTTTCGCGTTCGCGGAGATGTAGTAGAGATTTTTCCTGCTTATTCGGGTGATACTGCAATAAGAGTTGAATTTTTTGGTGACGAAATCGACCGTATTTCAGAAATCAACGTTTTGACGGGGGAAGTCAAAAAATCGGTTACGCATGTTGCGATCTATCCTGCGTCTCATTATATCGTTCCTGCCGAGAAAATGCAGGCTGCGCTTAAAGATATTGAAGATGAGCTCCATGAAAGAGTGAAATATTTCAAAGACAACGAGATGCTTTTGGAAGCTCAAAGAATATCCCAAAGAACCATGTATGATATAGAAATGCTGCAGGAAATTGGCTTTTGCAAAGGGATTGAAAACTATTCAAGGGTTCTTTCAGGACGTCCTGCGGGGAGTGTGCCCTATACTTTGCTGGACCACTTTCCCGACGACTTTCTGTTGTTTGTGGATGAGTCTCACGTTTCGATTCCTCAGGTACGGGGAATGTTTTTTGGAGACAAGGCGAGAAAAGGAACGCTGATTGACTATGGATTCCGATTACCTTCAGCGTACGATAACCGACCGCTCAATTTTGATGAGTTTTATAGCAAGATTGGACAGGCTATTTACGTAAGTGCTACCCCGGGACCGTTCGAGAGAGAACATAGTGACAATATGGTCGAGCAGGTTATCAGACCAACAGGGCTTGTGGATCCGGAAATAATTTTAAGACCCGTTAAAGGACAGATTGAAGACTTGCTGTTCGAAATCAACACCAGAGTGGAACGGCAGGAGAGAGTTCTTGTTACAACACTGACCAAAAAGATGGCA
Source organism: Oscillospiraceae bacterium (assembly GCA_029240015.1). Taxonomy (GTDB): domain Bacteria; phylum Bacillota; class Clostridia; order Oscillospirales; family Ruminococcaceae; genus JARBTU01. The sequence continues at coordinate 3,402 of JARBTU010000164.1, forward strand.
GAAGATTTGAGCACTTATTTTGATTCGATGGGTGTAAAGGTTAAATACTTGCACAGTGATATAGACACAATTGAGAGGATGGAAATTATTCGTGACCTGCGTCTCGGTGAGTTTGATGTTTTGATTGGCATCAACCTTTTGAGAGAGGGTCTGGATATTCCCGAAGTTTCGCTTGTATGCATTCTTGACGCCGACAAAGAAGGATTTTTAAGGAGCGAGACTTCGCTAATCCAAACGATTGGCCGTGCTGCACGAAATTCGAATGGACAGGTTATCATGTATGCGGATCAAGTCACGGGTTCGATGGAAAGAGCCATAAAAGAAACCGAACGAAGAAGAAAAATACAGATGGAGCATAATGAAAAAAATGGGATTACACCTCAGACCATCAAAAAAGATGTTCGTGACATTCTTGATATTTCATCGAAAAAGACCGACGAGAAGACATCCAAATCAACCAAGCAAATGTCCGCAAGAGAGCGAAGCGATTTGATCAGGCAACTAACAACCGAGATGAAAGCGGCGGCAAAGCTGCTGGAATTTGAGCATGCGGCATATTTGCGAGACAAAATTGAACAGCTCAAGAAAAACTAATACTGGGAGGATTCTTCATTGGCAATAGATAAAATTGTAATCAAAGGTGCAAGGGAGCATAACCTTAAAAATATTGATCTTGAAATACCAAGGGATCAGTTTGTCGTTTTGACAGGTCTTTCGGGATCAGGTAAGTCATCTCTCGCTTTTGATACCATATATGCGGACGGGCAAAGAAGATATGTTGAAAGTCTTTCTTCCTATGCTCGCCAATTTTTAGGACAGATGGAAAAACCGGATGTAGACTATATCGAGGGGCTTTCTCCTGCGATATCCATCGACCAAAAGACAACTTCTAAAAACCCGCGTTCCACGGTTGGAACCGTAACCGAAATCTATGACTATTTGAGACTTTTATATGCGAGAATAGGGATTCCGCATTGTCATATCTGCGGAAAAGAAATCAAGCAGCAAACGGTTGACCAGATTGTCGACCACGTGATGGCACTTCCTGCTCAAACAAAAATTCAGATTCTGGCACCTATTGTTCGTCAAAGAAAAGGAGAGCATCAAAAAGAGCTGGATTCTGCAAGGAAAAGCGGGTTTGTTCGTGTTCGGGTGGACGGTAATATGTATGATTTATCCGAAACCATCACACTTGAGAAGAATAAGAAGCATTC
>JARBTU010000165.1 GCA_029240015.1 Oscillospiraceae bacterium
CATTGAACCGCCCTCATCCACTTCGACGACCTCACCGTCCTCGATGGCGATAACCTTGTCATGCAGTTTTCCGTACAAGCTCACACCGTTGTAAAACTTATCAGGGTTATAACTCTTTTCGATTCGAGTCCCGAATGGCATAGGGTACTTACCGCCTATCCAAATCGGGTCGGACTCATCAATGTAACGGACAGCCACAAGCATTTCATCGTCGGTCAGGTCATGAAGATTTCTTTTAGCCATCCGCATGATTTCACCGCAGTCTAAAAAGCGAGATCCGTCATAAAAGTAATCATTGATATATCTTTTAATTGTAACTTTGTCCTGAGTCATTTCATCGTGCATAAAATAATACATGGTCTTCGCTGTGTTCGATTGCAGATTATTTTCAATATGGTTTTCTTTCTTAAATTCAGCGATGACAATATTGAAAATATCCTCCTTGTTGTCCTTTGAAATAAAGATACCGTTAAAGACAGATGCAAAGGCAACAATTAAAAATAAAGGAATAAAAAGAACCAAGAGTAGAACATCCCTTGATTCTTTTTTGCTTACCGCTTGCCCGATGGACACAAGTACTTTTGCAAACGCTCCCATTAGCGACCACCGCTTGTTCCCATCATTTCAAAGTGGTGGGGAGGAATTTGAAAGTCAATGGACAAACGCCTGGAACCGATAAACAATAGTCCTTTACCACGCTGCTGCTCAAGCAATCGTTCTTCCTCCGCATCGGTAAAACTGTACAGTTCACGTAGGTCGGAAAGGTTTCGCCCTTTGCCGACTGGCATAAACAATTTGATGTTTGGCTGTTCAAGCAAAGCTTCGCCTTCTTTGCGGACATTCGGGTCGAGGAAGTCATTGAGCTGATGAGAACATATCCATAATGCGCTTTCATTTTTTCGAACCGTCCTTGAAATTAAATCCAACTCTGCAACTGTTTCAGGAATACGCTTATCAATGGCGGTATGAGCTTCGTCGCAGATAAGAATAACACGCTCATTTTTATCCCTGTATAGGATTTCTTTGCAGTAGGACAAAACCGTATTGTACAAAGCCTTCCGAACACTGTCGGATGAGTTCTTGACTTTGGAAGTGTCAAACACGATAAAATCACTTTGTGGCTCAACCGTTGAATGACCATTCCATACGAGGCTGTCAGAACCGTCTGCAATATCACGAAGTAAAATCGCAAGTTCCTTATAATAGTTTGTTTCTGAATCCCGAAGTGTTTTTATAGCTTTGTCAGCCATTTCCAGTGTCGTGTTATACAAGTCTTTCATAATCGGATAATCCGAGGGTTTCAAATTACGAATATCTGTCTCGAAAGTAATTTTCTTTGCTCTATAGGTTTCCTCCAGGCACTCCTTGAGAACGGCTGAAAGAGTAGGATTAAGTTCCCTATACAATTTAAAGAAAATTTCCAACTCATTAATATGCTGTGCTAAATCACTTACACTTCGTGTAGAAATATCGTCATCATCCACAGGCTTTTTGTAAATCTGTAGTCTGTTGATACGTCCGCCGTCTCCATTAGCAATATTAATCCAATCACCAACGATCTCTTTGCTTTGGCACATTTCTTTGTATTCGCCTTGGGGGTCAATGATAATAATTTTTGTACCTGTTTCCCATTCGTTTAAAAGCAGATGTTTCAGGGTCGTGGATTTTCCCATGCCCGAAACGCCAAGCATAACCAGATTGGAATTAACTCTGTCCTGACCACGTTTCCACAGGTCAACAATAATAAGTCCCCCGGAGCTGTCCTTTCCCCAATATGTACCCTCCCCATCGTTGTATCCGCTAAAGGCAAATGGGAAACCGCCAAGCATGGTCTCAAGCGGAATCAGATAGTTGGTCACATCACTGATAACCGGGTTGGAATCAATTCTATTAAAAGGAGAAATCGCTTGAAAGGCTTCCAATTGTGCGAATGAATGAGTTCTCAAACTAAACTTTTTCCCGGCGTACTTGTTTTTGACACTTTGAATATTTTTCGTTATATCCAGATTATTTTCGCCAAATACAAAGTTATTTAAACTCAAATATCCGATGGAGTCATTACGGTTAATCACATTGTCAAGCATTGCGGTTCCGTCTGCGACAATCTTTTTGGCTCTCGTTTGCTCCACCTTGTCATTTGAAGTAAGACCATCCACTATAAGTTGATTGCTGTTGATGGTTGCGCCTATGCTCTTGATGAGCTGTTCGATTTCGCTTGCCGGAGCAGGCGTATAAGCAAGTGTCGTAATGGTATTATTAAGATTGCAGACATCCGTCAGCCATTCATAAGAAACAACGGATGGATATCTGATAGCGCCCAGTGTTTGCCCTTCTACTTCACCCACCTGAATGCGGTCACTTTTTAAAAGCTTAATGCCCATTGGGGATATGACATTGAGTAAAGGTGCATTAAAATCATCCTGCTGTTTTTTAGCCATTTGCATCACCTTCCAATAATATTGTAAAGTTGTTGTCGTATTCTGATACGAAAGTGTTTGAATAGTTCGGGTTTAAAAACAACGCACACATTTGAACAATAGATTTTTCATCTAAAATATCACAGCGAATATTGCAATGTTCCAACGCATTTTTAAATTGAGTAATGATCTGCAACATATCCACATCGGTGTGGTTGGATGCAGGAATATATGCTGAAAGAAAAGTTTGTCGTTCCAAAACACCACCTGTCTGAGAGCTTTCAGATAGGTACCTGACTGTTTTTGTAATGCTGTCACGCTTGTTGCTCTGCGGAGTCATTTGTTTGATGTTCTCGTAAAAGTTGACAACTTGCTTCACGTCCGTCGGACGGGAAAGCAAGGTTATTTTAAACGGAACATTTAACGGACTGATTTCTTGGGTCATATTCCTGACCATTCTCGCTTTTTCATCTTTGCTCATAAGACCCGTTGAAATCGGTTGTACCTTTAAATAAGAGAAAAGGAGGCTGTCTTTGGTATATAGACAGCTCCCTTTAATATCTTTTATATTGATTAATTGTTGTACCGAAAGCACCGGATTCTGTGCTTTTTGTATTGCTTGTATTGCCACAATCTATTTCCACTCCTTTGATTTGATGTATGGGTAAAACTTTTGAGTTTTCATGTGCTTTATCATGGCTTTTGCCTGGTCAAAAAAAGACATATTGTAATTATTTTTTTGGAAGACAAAAAAAGAAATACCTCCACTAAATAAAAGTGTGAGAAACACAAACAGTAAAATAACACGAACACTTTTACCTAATACGATAGCAATAAACAGCGCAATCAAAGCACAGATAAGAGCCGATACAGCAATTTGTATCAGCTCTTTTTTTCCTATGCCTTTGTACTTGTTGTTAATCCGGGTTGGAATAAACAGATCCATACAAGACCTCCTTCTCTATTTGTAATAGGAATAAATGAGATTCAGGATAACCGGGGAAGAACCAACGGTTAAAGAAATAATTAATACCAATATTACGTTCTTCATTCTCTTATGAATAGAATTTTTTTCATCGGGAGAATTCATTATTTCAAGACCAAGCGTTATCAGTTTGAAGGCAGAACCTGCGGCAATTAAGGCACATAATGTTGTTATCATATAGTCTATAATTTTCATAGTTTAGCACACTCCTTACTTTGCAAATGCCTTGAACGCTCCCCAAATTGCCTGCATTCCACGAGTCGCTTTCGAACCTGCACCCGATCCGGCGCTCATTAAGAATATTTCGTTTAAATCCTGTGATAATTTTAATGAGTACGCTGCCAGAGCTATTGCCGAAATAACAAGCGTATAACTGCTCATATCGTATGTTCTTATTGCTGACACTGGCAGGACTGATATTTGAATTAATACCATTTGTGCTGTTCCTGTCACAGCAGTTTGGAAGAACTTTTTCATGACCACATCATAGATTCCGTTGTTTGCATCAATCAGACCTACGCAAGACAGCGGAATAGCCATCCTTAATACAAACAGCCGAACACCGTTCATTAACATTTGGACGTATAAAAGAAGAATGATTATAAAGTAAACCAAAAAGAAAATGGTAAATAAGTCTTTGTTAATTGCATCAAATTTTGCGCCTTTTGGAACGACTGCCAGGAGCTTGTCGGTAAAGTCAATCATCACCGTACCCAACCAGTCATAGAAAACGGTAAAGGCAATAATTATGACAACACCTTTGATAAAGCTTTTCAAATATTCGAATGGGGACGTTGTATCGTCCCCATCAGTGCCGAATATGTAAATGTCAAACAACTTTTTTAAAAGCTTCAGCGTTAAAATAGAAATAGCAAAGGAGCTAATGATTGCCTGTAAGCTAGTCAAAACCGAACTGTTTATGCCTGCCGATTTTTCAAAGAAAAAAATATTTTTATAACTGGTCAACAAAATATTTTGATTAATTAATTCCAACAATGGCTGTAACAGTGGTTTGATCAGAAGATTGATTATAAAGTCCACTTATTAACACAACCTTTATTTATAGTATGAAGTAATCACAGTGATAATGGAGCCTATAGAAAAGATAACAATAAGATAGATAAAGTTGTTCTTTGCTTTTTTCTTGAATCTTGCTTCATCATGTTCGTCTGAAGCTCCTTTACTTCTCAAA
>JARBTU010000166.1 GCA_029240015.1 Oscillospiraceae bacterium
AAGAATAGTCCCCAATAATATCCCCCGCGAGGCAGGTAGGGCCGCCCAGCCTGTAGGTATAAGCAAACTCATCCGGCATTCCCGAATTAATAATATTCGGTCTGTACGGCATTTCCAAAACATCAGGCATGTGGCAAGCGGCAGAAGTATCCAGTATTGCAATATCCATTCCGTTGTGGACAACATCCAGCACTTTAGAAACAAGGAATCCTGTATTTAATGCGACAGCTTCTCCCGGCTCCAGATAAACTTGTACGCCATATTTGTTTTTCATAAACATAATGCAGTCTATCAATTTTTGGATATCATAATCTTCTCTCGTAATGTGATGTCCTCCGCCAAAATTAATCCACTTCATTTTGGCGATATATTTACAGAATTTTTGATCCAAAACCTCAATCGTACGCTTTAAGACATCCGAATTCTGTTCACACATCGTGTGAAAATGCAAGCCGTCGATCCCCTTTAATTCCTCAGGCTTAAAGTTGCTGAGTGTCACCCCAAGCCTTGAGTTTGTAAAACAGGGGTTATAAATATCGGTCTCGATTTCAGAATACTCCGGATTGATTCGGATTCCGCACTCGATTCTTTTATCATAACTCTTTATCCTAGGTTTATATTTGTTCCACTGATCAAACGAATTAAACACGATATGGTCGCAAAGCCCTATTATTTCATCAAATTCGTGCTCCATATAGGCGGGAGAAAAAATATGTGTTTCTTTTCCCATCTCCTCGCGCCCCAGCTTTGCTTCAAAAAGTGAGCTTGCTGTTGTACCGCTTAGATACTTGCCGATTAAAGGATAAAGCGAAAACATCGAAAACCCTTTTTGAGCAAGAAGAATGCGACAATCGGTTTGATTCATGACATTTTTCAATATTTCAAGATTTTTGATAAGCAGTCTTTCGTCAACAACGTAACATGGTGTTGGCAAATCGCTGAAATTTATACTCATTCTTTATCCCCTTAGTCTACAAGCTCCGGATCAAAACTTTCTTTCCACGGAAGTCCAAATTTATTCAAGGCATCCATGAACGGGTCCGGATCAAATTCTTCAATATTAAACACACCCGGTTTTTTCCACTTTCCTGTCATCACCATCATGGCACCAATCATTGCAGGAACCCCTGTGGTATAAGAAATAGCCTGTGAACCAACTTCTTTATAGCACTCTTCGTGGTCGCAGACATTGTAAACATAATAAGTTTTTACCTTCCCGTCCTTTGTTCCTTGAAAAATGCAACCGATATTGGTTTTGCCTTTTGTTCTAGGTCCGAGTGAAGCAGGGTCGGGAAGAACAGCTTTCAAAAACTGTAACGGTACGATTTTTTGCCCCTCATAGTCAATCGGTTCAATAGAGGTCATGCCTACATTTTCGAGCACCTTTAGATGTGTCAAATAGTTTTGAGAGAACGTCATCCAAAACCTGATTTTTTTGATGCCTTTGATGTTGATTGCGAGTGATTCCATTTCTTCGTGATGAAGAAGATACATATCCTTGTTGCCTATTTCAGGAAAGTCATACACTCTTTTAATAGACATCGGCTCCGTCTCAATAAATTTTCCGTCTTCAAAATAACTGCCGTTCGCTGTTACTTCACGAATGTTGATTTCAGGATTAAAGTTGGTCGCAAAAGGATACCCGTGATCCCCAGCATTAGCATCCAAAATATCAATTGAATGGATTTCATCAAAATAGTGCTTTTGAGCGTAAGCGGAAAATACACCCGTCACACCCGGGTCGAATCCGCTTCCCAACAAAGCAGTAATCCCCGCTTTTTCGAATCTTTCTCTATATTCCCACTGCCATTTATATTCAAATTTCGCGGTATCAAGCGGTTCATAATTCGCAGTGTCTACATAATCCACTTTGGTCGCAAGGCAAGCATCCATAATCGTCAAGTCCTGATATGGAAGTGCGACATTAATCACAATATCAGGTTTAAATCTGTTAATTAAGTCAATGACTTCATTGGTATTATCCGCATTCACCTGCGCGGTCGTAATTTTTGTTTTCCCCCCGTCCAATTTTTGCTTCAGCGCGTCACATTTGGATACTGTTCTGCTCGCGATACAAATTTCCTCAAACACTTCCGCGTTTTGACAACATTTATGAACAACTACTCCGGCTACTCCGCCGGCGCCGATAATCAAAGCCTTCCCCATGGTTTTATTCCTCCTGATATAAAAAGTTATTTATAAATTAGTAATAATAATTCTCTTAACAGCTTGCACGCAAGCGAGGTAGATGCACCTGTCGCATCATAAATGGGAGACAATTCGTTCATGTCCGCCCCTATAATATTAAGTTTGGAAACCTTCCCTATTGCTGCTTGCAACTGTTCAAAGGTCACTCCGCCCGCTTCGGGTGTTCCAGTGCCGGGGAAAGCCGATGGATCCAGCACGTCAAGATCAATGGATAGATAAACAGGCTTGTCCTTCATTTTTCCAATGGCATCTTCAAGGTCATCAAAGTTAAATTTACAGGTAAAAACATGTTCTTTTGCCCAATAAAACTCTTCTCTGTCCCCGCTTCTTATCCCAAACTGAAAGATTTTGTCGTCTCCAACAATTTCCCAGCATCTTCTCATTACCGTTGCGTGGGATAATCTTTCGCCTAAATAATCATCACGTAAGTCCGCATGAGCATCAAAATGGATAATGTGCAAATCCTGATATTTTTTTGCCGCGGCACGGATTGCTCCTAGTGTTACAAGATGTTCCCCGCCAATCATGAACGGCATTTTATCATCCGATAAGATTTGTAACGCACATTGCTCAATACTCTCAAGCGCTTTTTCGGGGTTTCCAAAGCTGAGTTCCAAGTCTCCGCTGTCAAACACGCAGATATCAGCCAAGTCACGGTCAAGGTACGGACTGTATGTTTCAATGCTGAAACTTTCGTTTCGGATTGCGGAACTTGCAAACCTCGCCCCCGGTCGATACGAAGTCGTGCTGTCAAACGGTGCGCCAAAAAGAACAATTTTGCTGTCTTCATATTCACCGTCACAGCCGATAAAAGTATGAATGTTTTTATTCATTTTCTTCAAGCAGCTCCTTTACATAGTTCGGAACAGCAAAACACCCTTTGTGTAAGTCCGTATTATAGTATTTAGTCTTTATTCCCAAGCTATTCCAATGTTCTGCATCTAAATCCGAAACCGGGTCCTGTTTTTTAGAAGCAAATCCAAACAACCAATGCCCCGAAGGATAGGTAGGGATGTGCACCTGATAGACAAAACTTTTCGGAAATACGGACTTAATTTGCTTATGCGCTCTTTGCATCGCCCTTGCGTCGTCTTTATAGTAAGGACTTTCATGCTGATTCACCAATATTCCGTCAGCTTTTAACGCATTGAAACAGTTCCCATAAAACTCTCTTGTGAAAAGACCTTCCCCGGGTCCGAACGGATCTGTGGAGTCCACTATAATCAAGTCATACTCTTCTTTTTTTGTTCGAACAAATTTAAGACCATCCTCGAAGAACAGGTGTACACGCTCGTCGTCCAGTTTGCATGCCAGACTCGGAAGATGCTCTTTGCACACCTCCACAACAAGCTTGTCTATCTCTACCATATCGATATTCTCAATGGTGTCATATCGGGTAAGTTCCCTCACCGTGCCTCCGTCACCCGCACCAATCACTAAAACATTTTTAATTTTGGGATTGACCGCCATCGGAACATGGGTAATCATTTCGTGATAGATAAATTCGTCTTTTTCGGTGACCATTAAAAAGCCATCCAGTGTTAAAATCCTGCCGAATTCGTTGGTTTCAAAAACATCTATTCGTTGATAATAGCTTTTAACGCATGCCAGTTGTTTATTGACTTTTATTGAAAATTTAACATCTTTGGTGTGCTGTTCGGTGTACCATAATTCCACTTATTCGCCCTCCACTATATTGATATTCTCAATTTTCATATCCTGCGTTCCTGTTAAAAAACATCCCTTTTGTTTTGCGTAAGAAATATAGTTTAGAATATCGTCGGTAATCAACTCTCCGGGAGCCAGAATTGGAATCCCAGGAGGGTAACACATCACGAATTCACCGCATATTTCCCCCTTGCTTTTTTCAATCGGAACCGATTTCTTCGGACTGTAAAAAGCCTTTTGAGGGGCTAAAATGACATCCGGATTGATGTACTCGTGGTCAAACATCCCTGCTTTATCTTTCGAATATAGTCTTTTAATTTCCGAAAGAGCGGAGATAAGTCTCTCGATATCCATCATCCTGTCCCCAGGGGAAACAATGGCAAGAATGTTCCCGATATCCCCAAACTCAATTTGGATTTCATATTCATCACGAAGTATATCATATACTTCAATGCCCGCAAGACCAATTTCTCTTGTGTGCACCGACAGCTTGGTCCGATCAAAATCAAATACTTTATCTCCATCAATCAACTCGGTGGAAAAAGCGTAATATCCTTCAATTTTATTAATCTCTTCTCTTGCATATTGGGCAAAATCAACCGTTTTTTCAAACATTTCTTTCCCGTTTAAGACCAGATTTTTTCTGGCTATATCCAGTGAAGACAAAAGCAGATAAGACCCGCTCGTCG
>JARBTU010000167.1 GCA_029240015.1 Oscillospiraceae bacterium
GGCAGAACCCCTCGTTAGCGCCTTAAGGCGCAAGTAAGTATTAGTCCCTTATAGGGTTCCAATAAAAACCCCACCTTCTAGGTGGGGATGATTATTGCAAATTTGACATGAAAACATAAAAATAAAAACAAATTTTTCACTCAAAATTCACATTTCAAACAAGCAGGCATCAACATGCCACGTTAGAATAAAGAAAATTAAATCTGGGGAGTGAAAATGGTATGGAAACACTAAAACCGCGTCATGAGCTCAAACACATCATCAACAAGATTGAAATGCTTGGAATCAGCAAGCGGCTTTGTCATATTGCAAGTTTTGATAAAAACACAGATGTTCATGGAAGATATAAAGTCAGAAGCCTTTATTTTGATAATTATAATGATAAGGCTTTAGTCGAAAAAATTAACGGATTTAATCAGCGTGAAAAGTTTCGGCTTCGATATTATAATGACAATCTGTCTTTTATTAAGCTGGAGAAAAAAAGTAAGAAAAACGGACTTTGTACAAAGCAAAGCGAAATCATTACCACACAAGAATGTGAAAAATTGTTGGCAGGCGACATCTTGTTTTTAAAAGAAAGCGGAAAGCCTCTTTTTCTGGAGTTTTATCTAAAGATGGCGTATCAGCAGCTTCGACCTAAAAATATTGTGGATTATACAAGGCAAGCGTTTATTTATCGTCCCGGGAATGTTCGTGTCACACTGGACAGCGACATCAGATCCGGATTGTTGAATGGCGATTTTTTTAATCCGAAACTGTCTACCATAAGTGTCGGAAGCGCAGTGGTAGCAGAGATAAAATATGATGAATTTTTGCCTCAAATTATCAGCGATATGGTTAATACAAGTAAAACAAAGGCAACAGCTTTTTCAAAATATGCTGCTTGCCGAATATTTTAAAGGGAGAAAAATAAAATGACATTTAACGATATTTTTAAAACCAATTTCCTGGAGAAAACAACTTCTTTTTCACTGTTGGATACAGCGATCGCAATGGGTCTTGCATTTGCAATAGGACTTTTTATATTTTTGATTTATAAGAAAACATACAGCGGGGTCATGTATTCAGACTCTTTCGGCGTTTCGCTTATCGCCATGACGCTCATTACCACACTTATTATCTTGGCAATCACCTCCAACGTCATCTTGTCACTTGGTATGGTGGGTGCATTGTCTATCGTGCGTTTCAGGACAGCGGTTAAGGAACCTCTGGATATCGCGTTTCTGTTTTGGTCTATATCGGTTGGAATCGTCATGGGAGCAGGATTTATTCCGCTCGGTGTATTAGGATCTTTATTTATCGGAATCATCATGATTGTTTTCGTAAACAAAAAATCTACAGACACACCGTATGTGCTGGTTATCAACTATGATGACGATTCCTATGAATCCAGCATACTCAACTATGTCAAATCAAATACCAAAAAGAATGTGATTAAATCCAAATCGGTTTCTAAATCGGGAGCAGAGCTCACCGTTGAAGTAAGGCTTCTTGATAAATCGGCATGGTTTGTAAACGATATCAGTAACATTGAAGGGGTAACAAATGTTGTATTGGTAAGCTTTAATGGCGAATATATGTCATAAAAACAAGGGGGGGAAAGCCTGATGATCGGGCGCATGAGATGATAAAACATAAACACATCAATGTAATTATTGCAATTGTTATGGTTATAGCAGTGTTGGCTTCGGTCGGAATGATGGCTTTTTCTCAAGAAAGTACCGATCAAACGAGTACAGTTATCCAGCCACAATATGCATCAAAGCTGTTTGGCAGTAACAAAGTTGTTTCTATAAACATTAAAGCGGACAAGACCGAATGGGAAAACATGCTCCAAAACGCACAGCAGGAAGAATATATCAGCTGTGACGTAGAAATAAACGGAACTACTTTTTATTCGGTAGGAATCAGGCCAAAGGGCAACTCAAGTCTTACAATGGTCAGCAGTTCCGACTCGGACAGATACAGCTTCAAACTTAAATTCGATGAGTATATAAAAGGACAAACCTGTTTTGGACTGGATACATTTGTGGTGAACAACATCCAAGGGGATGCCACTTATATGAAAGAATACTTATCTTATGATATCATGAAGTATATTGGCGTTGACACACCGCTTTTTGCATACACAAATATTAAAGTCAATGACGAAGACTGGGGATTTTATCTTGCGTTGGAATCTTTTGACGAAAGTTTTGTAAGCAGGGTTTATAATACTTCGGACGGGAACCTTTATAACGTAAAAAGCATGGACGCAGGCGGTGGAAAAGCAAATGATACTGAACAGCAAGCCACTCAAAACACTAACGCTCTTGTTCCTACAGCAGTTACTGAACAGAACGACAGTGTAAGTCAGCAAGATAGTACTGAGCAAAGCGCACAGCAAGGCGACATTGGCGGTGGAAGAATGGGCGGAGGCAAATCTTCTGGGGGAAGCCTTGAGTATACGGATAACAATACCAGCAGCTACAGTGCCATCTTTGGCAATTCGGTATTAAAATCGGACGAAGAAGATTATCAACGGGTTATCACAGCGATTAAAAATCTTTCGACGGGGACAGACCTGGAAAAATATTTTGATGTAGACAAAGTCTTGAGGTATCTTGCCGCACACACAGTGGTGGTGAATCTGGACAGCTATGTATCCAACATGCAGCAAAATTATTATATTTATGAGAACGAAGGCAAGATAACCATCCTTCCATGGGATTACAATTTATCTTTTGGCGGATTCCAAGGCGGCAACGCATCCTCTATGGTCAATTTCCCAATTGATACACCGGTATCGGGCGTAAATTTATCTGAACGACCGCTGATTGCAAAACTTCTGGAAGTGGATGAGTACAAACAAAAATATCACTATTATCTAAACCAGATTGTGACAGGATATTTTGAAAGCGGTCTTTGTAATACGACCATCACCCAAGTTGATTCACTGATAAATACCTATGTTAAAAATGACGCAACCGCTTTTTATACCTATGACCAATATGCACAATCTTTGCCTGTTTTAAAAGAACTGATAAGCCTTCGTGCCAAATCCATAAAAGGACAATTGAAGGGAACAGTTCCGTCTACGACGCAGGAACAGTCGTCCAATTCAGACAAGCTGATTTCAACAGGAACACTTAATTTATCCGCTCTGGGGAGCCAGGGGGGAAGAGGCGGAAATAACCAGATGCAGACCTATCAGAAAGACAACAGTGCGCAACAAGATGGGAACAGTCAGCAAGACGGACTGCAGCAATTCCAAAACGGGAAGCTTCCAAGCGGAGAACCTCCTCAAGGGGATGGTCAGGATGGAGGAAATCGTCCTCAGGGACGGCCACCATCATTTGGAGGCAGAGGGCTCGGGAACAATCAACAGCAGGGAGAAATGCCTAATGATTCAGGTAATCAAAATCAGATGAATAAACAGGATGATCAGAATCAGGGTGAACAGACAACAAATTTATCGTCACAGGCAACGTCTGCTTCTGCAAACAATATCATAATGCTATTAATAAGCGTCGGATTGCTGATAATAGGGCTTATATTTGTGAAATACTTTAGAAGAAGTCGATAAGAAAATATAATGCTTAACTAAAGTTTCACAGAATCTTCACAAAACCAACAACACAGCATCAGCCAAGCTGTTTAGAATAAAGTTAAAATAAAGTCTGGAGTGAGAAAATGTATATCTTTAAAAATGCATTGAAAAATATTTCAAGATCAAAGGGACGCAATATTCTTATCGGGATCATTGTCCTGGTTATAGCCACATCAAGCTGTGTGGCATTGTCCATTAAGAAATCAGCGGCAAAAGCGGAAGAGACAGGTCTCAGCTCGCTGTCAGTTACCGCACAAGTTTCTGTTGACCGCCAGGCGCTTATGGAAAAAGCACAGTCCGAAGGAACAGACATGCGGGAGTTTATGACCAAATATCAGGATCTTTCTTTAGATGAAATGCAAAAATACGCGAAGTCACAATATGTAAAGGATTTTATCTATACTGTCTCAAGTTCAATTAACGCATCAGGTGACCTTGAACCATATGACACATCGTCAGACAGCACTTCTGGCACAAGTTCTTCCAATACCAACTCGTCAAGCTCTGCAAGGCAAGGGCAGCAGGCACAGGGAAACAGTGAAAGAGGTCAGTTCGGGGGTGGAATGATGGGAAGTCAGGGAGACTTCACCATAAAAGGATTCAGTTCAGAATCCGCAATGACGGACTTTGTTAATGGAACTTCTGCCATAACCGATGGGGCAATATTTGAAGAAAACACCACCGATTTGGCTTGTATTATCAACGAGAATCTTGCTTCTCTAAATGGATTGAAAGTGGGGGATAAAATCACACTTGCGAATCCGAACGATGAAGACGAAACATATCAATTCAAGATTACAGGAATCTATGCGACCAGTGCTTCTTCTGCAACAGGCGGGATGAGATTCTCTACGTCAACCGACCCTGCCAATCAAATTTACACAAGTTATGCGGCGCTGAACACCATCGTTACAAAATCCACTAAGAATGCGACAACCGAAACAGATGAAGACACAGGCAGGACAA
>JARBTU010000168.1 GCA_029240015.1 Oscillospiraceae bacterium
AGTTGCGGCTGCAAAGCTCGATTAATGGAGAATGCCGCTGTTTTCGCAGCTTGTTCAATAATCACGTCGATTTCCCTTGGTGTTACCATCATGGTTTGTCCTCTTGTAGAAATTTTTTCAGAGCCCGCACCCTCTCCCAAAAGGTCGTATGCAATGGTCGTCATATCGACGACTGTCGGAATTCCTATCGCAATAACAGGAACCCCCAAGGTATCCTTATTTAGTTCCTTTCTTGCGTTCTGCACTCCCGAACCGGGTGATATTCCACTGTTGGATATCTGAACCGTACAGCCAAGCCTGTCGATGCTCCTTGAGGCAAGTGCATCCACAACAATGACCGCGGAAGGATTAATTTGTTTGCAAATGGAATCGACCACTTCTGCGGTTTCCATCCCCGTTTGCCCAAGCACGCCCGGAGCAATGGCGGCCACGGATCGAAGGCCGGATAACCCGGCGTCTTCAGCCTGCTCACCCGATATATGTCTGGTTGCAAGTATTGAAGATATGGTCATAGGACCTACTGCATCCGGAGTGATATCAGAGTTTCCAAGACCTACCACAAGAACAGTTCCTTCCTGCGGCAAAAAGTCTTTGATCTTTTTGGATATTATTTCTACCCAGCCTTCCAAATTATCTGTGACTGCTTTAAAAGGGCTCAGCTCTATTGTGATGTACTTCCCTTGCGGCTTTCCCAACGCAGTTGCACCTTGTTCATCCTCCACATCAACGGTCGTCATTTTAACTCCTTCCAGCTCTTCTTCCTTTTTTATAACCCCTTTAGGTAAGATTTCGCCCGCTATTTCAAGGCTTTCCAACGCCAAATCCGTTCTGATTGTCATAAAATTCGCTCCTTTTAATTTTTTTGTAAAATTCACTTGATTTTTATTTTAAAAAGTGTTATCATTATTTGTACTGTCATGAGCGTGCATCGTGTCTCTGGTGTAAATGTTTTATTTATTGCCATTTGCCGCCATGAACCATACAACTAAAGTTATTTTGTGCAGATACAATCGGCTTTATGTGAAGGAGGTGCCCAAATGCCTAACATTAAATCAGCAAAAAAAAGAGTGAAGGTAATTCAAACTAAAACTCTGAGAAATAAAATGATAAGCTCTAATCTAAAGACGGTTCTTAAAAAAGCGAACCTTGCTATCAGCGATAACACAGCAGAGAAAGCTGAAACTGTTACTCTTGCAATGAAAAAGATTGATCAAGCTTGTGCAAAAGGCTTGTTCCACAAAAACGCTGCTGCAAGAAAAAAATCACAGCTTGCTAAAAAATTTCAAAACGCATAATTTTATTGTGTTTTGATAAAATACGTTTTATACTTTAAGCAGTTCTCTTATTTTTTTGAGGGTCTGCTTTTTGTTTTGTATTATAGTTTGACTTTCTGTCAAAAATCGTATATGATAAGATTAAATAAAACGAATTACATGGAGGTGCTGATTTTGAGTTTGCCACAAAAAGACTCCGGATACTTTTCTTTCGTTTCTCTTTTATTAGGCGTTGCGGCAGTTGCTACTACCCTTGCCTATTTTGGCTGGAAATTGTATAGCGAGCATCAACATAATGAAAAGTGGAAAGACTATAACGACTGCGGATTGGCATAGTTGTTTAAAATAATATTTTTTATAGAAAAATGGCTATTATGTGAAAATAATAGCCATTTTTATTGCGTTGTTATAAATTTTTATGAAATGATTAGATTTTTTCGGAAAAATATGATAAAATAATGTTAATTATCTTGACGCTCCTTAATGAGCAGCACCGAAAAAAGAGGTACTATATGAACTATGAAAAATCATGTGGAGCAATTATTTTCCGTAAGTTTCACGGAAACACTGAATTGCTTTTAATAAAACATGCAAACGGCGGGCATTGGTCTTTCCCCAAAGGGCATGTGGAAGAAAATGAAACTGAGGTTGAAACCGCGAAGCGCGAGATTAAAGAAGAAACCGGTCTTGACGTCATCATCGACCCGACATTCAGAGAAGTTGTTTCGTATTCGCCAAAAAAAGATACGTTAAAAGACGTAATTTATTTTCTTGCAAAAGCAAAAAACACAAATTTTACCCCTCAGGAAGAAGAAATCTCCCAAATCAAATGGGTGGAAATTAATCGGGTACATTCACTTTTAAGCTACGATAATGACAAGCAGCTGGTTAACAAAGCAAGGCAAACATTAAATAATACTTTTTAGACATACTATGTAAAGAGGTGATTCATATCAAAAAGCACATCTTTGCAGGTATTCTTTACTGTATTGTCATCTTAACTTTTACGATCGACCTTTTTGCGGGAAAGACAATCTTATTGTTTAGCTTCTCCGTGACGTTGGCAAATTTGATTATTGTACACCTATTTTTTATAAGAATGCCCATGTGTTATTACATTACCATTCTTATTTTTTCATTTGGGGCACAATATTTTGGACTGATGTTTGGATTCTACGGCAAGTTTGGATGGTTTGACCTTTTGCTTCATTTTTTAAGCGGGCTCTTACTGTCACCCATTGGCTTGTTTTTTCTTTCTGTTTTATTAAAAAAAGAATCCCCTCCTTTGGGGCTGTCCATTGTCTTTTGCTTCCTCTTCTCCACAGCCGCAGCGTCAGTTTGGGAGATTTATGAGTATGTCGGAGATGTTTTATTTTCGCTTGACTCACAAGGCGGAAGCCTCGTTGATACAATGGAAGACATCATTACGGGAACAATAGGCGGTGGAATCAGTACGCTGGTTATTTTTTTCAGACTAAAAAAGAAAAAGCAAAATTAAATATTGTGCGCAGAGTTCCTAAAACCAATACCTAAGACCCCTTTTGTGTGAGAAAAAATTTACACAAAAGGGTTTATTCATGTCCCACTTTATGATAAAATAAAAACTTATTGGAAAAACACTTTTTTGAATCTTGGAGGAAAAATGATTACAGTATCAAACGTGAGCCTGAATTTTAACGGGCAGAATTTGTTTTCCAGCGTCAACCTAAAATTTATACAAGGGAACTGTTATGGCATCATCGGTGCGAACGGCGCGGGGAAATCCACTTTTTTAAAAATCCTTTCGGGGGAGATTGACTCCTCCACAGGTGATGTGATTATCGATGCGAAGACCCGTATGTCCGTCTTGAAACAAGACCACTATGCTTTTGATGAATTTTCAGTACTTGACACAATTATAATGGGAAACCCAAGACTTTATGAAATCATGAAGCAGAAAGATGCTCTGTATGAAAAAGAGGACTTTTCAGATGAAGACGGTATTTTGGCGTCTGAACTGGAGGGAGAGTTCGCGGAGCTGAATGGTTGGGAATCCGAAACAGAAGCATCAAGAATTTTGCAAGGCCTCGGTCTGGATGCCGATGCATTGCTTTATTCCCAGATGAACTCTTTAACAGGAAAAGAAAAAGTCAAAGTCTTATTGGCGCAGGCGCTTTTCGGTCAGCCGGATATCATCCTGCTGGACGAGCCAACCAACCATCTGGATGTTCAGTCCGTTATGTGGCTGGAAGACTTTTTGCTTGATTATTTGGGAACCGTTATCGTGGTTTCCCATGACCGCCATTTTCTTAACAACGTCTGCACCCATATTGTTGATATTGATTTTACAAAAATCAAGCTCTATGTGGGCAACTATGACTTTTGGTATGAATCAAGCCAGTTAATGCAAAGGATTCTCAAAGACCAGAATAAGAAAGTCGAAGATAAGCGAAAAGAACTTGAGGGCTTTATTACACGATTCTCTGCCAACAAGTCCAAGTCTAAACAAGCGACTTCAAGAAAAAAACTTCTTGAAAAACTGACTATGGAAGAAATGCCTGCTTCATCAAGGAGATATCCTTTTGTGGGATTCCAGATGGATCGCGAAGCGGGAAAAGAAATATTAGAAGTAAACGGGATATCCAAAACGATAGATGGCGTAAAGGTTCTTGATAACATTTCGTTCCGACTTAATAAAGGCGACAAACTCGCTTTCGTTGGCGAAAATGAAGTTTCGATTACAACTTTGTTCAAAATTTTGATAGGTGAAACGGAACCCGATGAAGGAAACTTTAAATGGGGGATCAGCACCTCTCAATCCTATTTTCCAAAAGATAACTCAGAATTTTTTGATGAGTGTAAGCTTCCCATCATCAAATGGCTGGAACAATATTCTTCCGACACGACCGAAACCTATCTAAGAGGGTTCTTAGGTAAGATGCTATTTTCGGGCGATGACGTCCTAAAACCGGTCAACGTTTTGTCGGGAGGGGAAAAAGTGCGTTGTATGCTGTCTCGTATGATGATGTTCGGAGCAAACGTACTGGTTCTTGACCAGCCAACCAACCATTTGGATTTGGAATCAATTACGGCTGTGAACAACGGCATGATTGATTTTAAAGGTAACCTATTGTTCTCATCTTATGACCACCAGTTTATCCAGACCATAGCCAACCGCATCATTGAGTTTACCGAGCAAGGCACAATGATTGACCGCGCTTGCAGCTATGATGAATTCCTTGAATTTAAAGCAGCAAAGAAATAAGCTTTGATGACTGTTAAAAA
>JARBTU010000169.1 GCA_029240015.1 Oscillospiraceae bacterium
TCAATATCAAGTCAGACTTGTTAAGCCCCGTAACAAGAGTATCCAGTCGAGAAAATCCCGAAGGAACACCAAGATATTTGTCTTTATCATTACTGCTTAGTTTCTGCAAATGGTCATATGCGGCAATAATCACTTCATCAATTTTCACAAGCCCTGTGGCGTCTTTTCCTTGCCTGATTTCAAAAATGCGCTGTTCCGCCATATCCAAAAGATTTTTGGCATCCCCTTGACCGTCCTGCGCTGTTTCGATAATATCTTTCGCGGCAGTGATAAGGGAACGGATATAAAATTTTTCCTGCACAATTTTACAGTAATTTTCGATATTGGATGTAGTCGGTACCATTTCCATCAACTGCGCCAGATATACCTTTGCCGATGCGGGCGTATCAAAAATATGCGATTTCGTCACTTCTTCCAGCACCGTCACGAAATCAATCGCTGTTCCCGCGCTGAACATTCTTAAAATGACGTTGAAAATCCCTCTGTGCTGTTCTCTGAAAAAGCATTCGGGCTTAATATATTCAAGCGTTTTCGCTATGTTGGAAGGCTCCAGCAGTAAAGAGCCCAAAACAGACTGCTCCGCTTCCAGATTATAAGGCATCTTCTGAAGGAAATCGTCGCCTGTTTCAAAATTTATATCCATGTTAAACCTCCGTTGTGTTGGATAAAAAACTTCTGTAAATACACAAAATCTACACCCGAGAGACCCCTCGAGTGTAGCAAATTTTAAAGAAATATTATGCTTCCACAATCATCGCTTTCATTTTGGCGGTTACTTTTGTGTGAAGCTTTACATCAAATTCATATGTTCCGTAAGCCTTGATGTCGCTTGATAATGAAATCTTTCTTTTGTCGATGTCCAGACCGTATTCTTCCAAAAGCGAAGCCGCAATTTCTTTAGAGGTAACCGAGCCGAAAAGCTTTCCGTTGGAGCCTGCTTTTGCGGTGAGCTTTATTGCTTTTCCCTCTAGCTTTTGTGCGGTTTCCTGAGCACTTTTAAGCTCCATTTCGATGCGGTGTGCCGCTGCTTCGTCTTTGTTCTTTTTCTCATTTAGATTTTTGGCAGTTGCCTCGACCGCCAACCCTTTTTTAAACAAAAAGTTTTTGGCATATCCGTCGGAAACATTTACTAAATCGCCTTTTTTCCCTGAGCCTTTTACGTCTTCTTTTAAAATTACTTGCATTGGTACTCCTCCGATTCAACTTACAAAAGCCAAACATAATGTAAGTTATGTAAATTATTCTTTTTTGACTGGTTTGTTGTTTTCATAATACTGATCTATCGTTTCCAAAAGCATCTGTCTGGCTTTTTCGATGTTTGAATTTTTCATCTGAACGCCGGCCATCGTTTGATGTCCGCCACCGCCCAGTGCTTCCGCAATCAACTGAACGTTGATTGTACCCATACTTCGGGCGGAAACTTTGACTTCGTCGCCGTCTTCAAAAATGACAAAGGAAGCATCCACGCCGAAAATAGTAAGCAAGTCATCTGCCGCCTGCGGTGCAACGATCCGAATATCGTCCGACATGAAATCGCACATCGAAATAGCGCATCTTTTATAAATCTCCGCTGTGGAAACAAGCCTCGAGCGCCTTTGATAGGTATCTATTGAATTGGAAAACAGCTTTCTCACGGCAACAGTGTCTGCGCCCATTCTTCTTAAATATGCCGCCGCCTCAAACGTTCTCACGCCTGTTCTGATGGCAAAGTTGCGTGTATCAAGCATAATTCCAGAAAGTAACGATTCCGCTTCCGCTCTTCCTATTGTGTTTTTGCCGCCGAAATACTGGATAATCTCGGTCACCATCTCCGACGCGGAAGACGCATACGGCTCGTGATAAAATATCACCGCGTCACCAATAAAATTAACCATCTTTCGGTGATGATCGATTACAACCACCGTTTCGCAAGCTTTATAAAGCTCAAATGACTCAACAAACTGAGGATTGTGCGTATCGACGATAATTAATAACGTATTTTTTGTCACATTGGAAAGTGCAATATCGGGATGGACAAAAAGTCCTGTCACGTCTTGTTCATTCAAATGATCAATCAAAATGGTTGCAAGGCTTTTTTCACTATCCACTGCGATAGAAGAATTCTTTCCCATCGCTCTTACTGCCTGTGCCAGTCCGATGGATGCGCCTAAGCAGTCCAAATCGCTGAACTTGTGTCCCATTACAATCACATCTTCACTGGCTTCAATTAACTCCAGCAATGCCGTTGCAACGATTCTGGATTTTACTTTGGTTCTCTTTTCAAATCCTTTGGAGACACCGCCATAAAAATCGTAACCGTTTTCGGTTTTAATCGCGACCTGGTCTCCGCCTCTTCCAAGTGCCATATCAAGCGCCTGCAATGCCGAAGATTCGCTCTCGCTAAGACTTCTGGATTCCCGCCCAACTCCGACAGACAACGTAACCGCAATCCCATCATTGGTAAGAATCTCTCTTGCTTTTTGCAAAAATTCAAAACGACCTGATATCATATCCTTCAGATGACGTTCTTCCACCACCGCAAAAAAACGGTCGTAACGAAGCTTTTTGATGACTCCGCTGGTTTTAGACATCAAATCTTCCAACACCGAGTCTATCTCACCCAAAAGCCTTGATTTTTCACTTTCTTTTGCATTCTGCATCAGCTCGTCGTAGTTATCAATCATAATGATCATGACGGACGGACGGCTTAAAGAATATTCTTCCGAGCGTTTTTTCAGGTTGGTTATGTCTATAAAATAAAGCATATAAAGGGTTGCATGCTGTTCATTGGGGGAAATCCCGAAAACGCGATAATGCTTCCCGTTATAAGTAATCTCTATTCCTTTAGGGTTACAAAAATCTTGAATTCCTGTTTGAGAAATCACATCGAACTTCATTCCGAAGTCATCTTCACCCTTTAACAGCCCGTCTCTGAAAAGATCGTTGTACCAAACGATTTCTTCTGCTTCGCTCACCACAATTACAGGCATCGGGAAGTTATAAAGTGCTTCCCGCTCAGCAAGGTTGAGGTGATCTCCCATGCTTTTCAAAAAGCGATAAATGTCTTTTTGAACATGCCGCAACCGAATGAAAGCGATGACGGAAAAAGTGCCAGTCACAATAAGCTCCACCACAAAAAGCCGCTTGTCAAAAAAGAACGACAGCAAAGCCAGAAATATGTTTGAGGCAACCAGCATAATAAAAACCGGTCTTACCAACCATATTTTTTTGGACTTCAATCCATCACCGCCTTTCGTAAAGCCTATCTCCTTGTTTCTTACTAATGCCAATATTCGGGAAGCAAAACTATGGTACTTAAACGTTTTGTTTAATAACAGTAGTGTACGTTAAATGCTATATTTCCATGATGACAGGCAATATCATCGGAGAACGTTTTGTTTTCTTATAAATATAATTGGAAAGCTGATCTTTAATGTTCACCTTAATGGTGCTCCATTCTCTCACTTTCCTTTCACAGCAGTCTTCCAAAACATCTTTTACAATTTTTCTGGCTTCGGCAATCAGCTGTTCCGACTCTCTCACATATACGAATCCACGGGACACAATGTCGGGTCCGGAAATAATCAAACCACCTTCCGATTCGATGGTTGCCACCACCACAATCAGTCCGTCTTCCGCCAAATGCTTTCTGTCTCTCAAAACAATCGAACCAACATCTCCCACCCCGTATCCATCAACAAAAACTTTTCCTGCCGGAACAGTTCCTGTCACTTTCATGTCGACTCCGTCCAGTTCAATGACTTGGCCAATGTCGGGGATAAGGATATGAGATGGTTCCACGCCCATAATCTGTGCAATTTGAGAGTGCTTTTTCAAATGTTTATATTCTCCATGAACAGGGATAAAGAATTTTGGCTTCGTGAGCGAAAACATCATCTTAAGCTCATCTTGGCATGCATGCCCCGAAACATGGACCTCATACATCTTTTCATAAATCACTTCCGCTCCGAGCCTTAAAAGCTCGTTGACAACACGGGTAACATGTTTTTCGTTTCCCGGAATCGGCGTTGCAGAAATGATAATAAAATCTTCGCTCGTAACACTTAACTTTCTATGCTCACCGGAGGCCATTCTTGATAGAGCCGACATCGGCTCGCCCTGGCTTCCGGTTGTAATAATTGCAACCTTTTCATGCGGATAACGGGGAACCGCATCAATGTCAATCATCAGCCCCTCAGGCACTTTCAGGTATCCGAGTTCAATCGCTTTTGCCACAACATTCACCATGCTCCGTCCAGAGACGGCTACTTTTCTTCCCGAACGAACGGCGTTGTCAACAATTTGCTGAACACGGTGGATATTAGAAGCAAACGTTGCAATGATAATCCTCTTGTTCTGCGCATTTAAGAATAATGATTCAAACGCACGTCCAACATTTCTTTCGCTTTCCGAAGAGCCGGGACGTTCCGCATTGGTGGAATCGGAAAGAAGACACAAAACGCCTCTGTTACCAAGCTGAGCAAAGCGGGGAATATCGATAACTTCTCCCGCAATCGGCGAATAATCGACTTTAAAGTCCCCCGTTTGGATAAT
>JARBTU010000170.1 GCA_029240015.1 Oscillospiraceae bacterium
GGTCACTTTTCCACCTTTCACTGTAATTTCCATTTTGGGATTTATTCCAATAAAAGAATATCTTCCCCATTGATTGGAATTGTCTACGCTTTCAAGAATAAAACAATTCTCACATGTTTCTTTCAGCGCATTAAATATATGAATCGGTGTACAGCTGTCAATCAGCAGTTCATAGAAAACCGGAACGGTTTTATACTCTTTCATAAGGTCCTTGACCTCTTGTATGCTTGGATATAACATTGTGAATTCTCCTTTATATCTGGATTTATTTTTTGACAAATAAAAAAAGCCCATCCTCCCCAATAATGGGACGATAGACTCACCGTGGTGCCACCCAATTTCGTGAACAGAAAACCGTTCACCTTAAAACAGGTACGCAACTTAAAAACTTCATCAAAATGAGGTACTCCGCAAGTTCTTTAGCATGTATACCCTTTCCACTAACGTAGGAACCACGGCAACAGCTACTAAACATTCGTTTTTCGCTATGCTCCTCACAAACCCATTCACAGACATCGTATGTGCCGACTCCCACCAAATGCCGACTCTCTGAAACACCGTTTTGTTTGCTACTTACTTTTGCTCTCAGGATTTAATTTGTTAAATTACACTTATTATATGCCATTCAAAAAAATTTGTCAACTGCAAATTCAAAAAATCTTAAAACAAAAAAACCGAGACTTCTCTCGGCTTTTTTGTTAGTTCCATTTCCCTTTTCCGTGCGTTTTGGTTAAGTGATCCGCTATTTTCACCAAATCATTTTTGCACGTGATAGTCGGACTCGTTTGCATAATGCTCTCTTGAATATGCGCAGGAAGAGAGTTAAAATATCTTTGTGTTTCATCGTCAAACTTTTGAATTTTCCCCATTATTACCACCCCAAATATAGTGTTTGCCGCAACCTGAACAAATATTATAGAAATTTTTTCATTTGCTCAATGTTCCGTTCTTCCGTTTTAAGCAATTTCTCCGCCAGAGAAAGCAATTCTTTTTCTGCTTTATCATCATATTTATGGATATTCTTTGTAATCTCTATCGTTCCCATAGTGCTTCCCTGTATCATCATTTCCGCAATATGAGACGGGGATTTATCAGTCATGGTTTTCAAATTAATCATAATGTATGACATAATTTTATTCACATTCTTGATATCCTTTGACTCTTTATCCTGTTTTTGAATTAATCCGTCCGCTTCATCAAAGATTTGATTATACTCCTCCAGCTGAGATTTTAGTGCTTTTTTAAACTCTTCGTCATGCACGATACCAAGCAGCTGCGTGATAGTCTGTACACCCATTTCTGAATTTTGATAAATGTAATTAAGCAATTCAATATTTTTATTCATACACACACCTTCTTCCCATTATTAGTATAAATAAAAATATTTTTAATATTCTGAAAGCAACTAGTTAGTTATGTAAAAATAAAAAAATCAGCATTTATGCTTATCTATGTATTCTCTTTGTGCTAAAATCGTATCGAGGGTATCCCCGAGCTGCATAAATATGGCCGACAATACTGCAAGTTCATCATCATCCAATTCATTTGCAATTGTAATGGCAAGAGCCGCTACCGACGCAGCAAGTGTTTCAGGACATACCATATAATCCCCTCCCGATTATTATATGGGGCTTATTCTATATTGTTCTGTCGTACACAAAAAAACAAGTGGAGCATAAATGCTCCACTCTAAACCCTAATCATCGCCGCGCAAAAGGTTTTCCGCATAATCCTTAAGGCTTTGTATTGAATTCACATTGTCTGCGCGAGTGCTGATCTGTTCTTTCACGTAATCGGGCAGTTTGTTAAAATAATCATTGGCTTTTGGGTCTTGCTGAATCAATTGGTTTAACCCGCTATATTTTTTCATCTAATAATCAACTCCTTGATTATTAGTATTAAAAATAACTTTGTTTTTATTCATTTTGAAAAATTTTTGAAGATCATCATTTAGGTGGAAAAACCACTGTAAGAAACATTTTAAATTTTTCTGGCGCATAGACCGCATGAGGTGTTTTCGAGGGCATAACGATGGTCTCTCCCTTGTTCACAATGAACTCTTCGGAGCCGATTGTTATCTTCCCCTGTCCGTCCAGAACATAAACCATTGCATCTCCGTTCGACTCGTGGGAACTGATTTCCTCATCTTGATCAAAGGCAAACAGCGTCATGCTTACATTCCCATTTTGAGCCAATGTTCTGCTTACGACCTGCCCCTGCTGATAATCCACCAAGTCTGCCAGCAAAAGTACTGTTGCAAATTCAATATTTTTAATATATTTTTTTGCTTGATCCTCCATTAACAACACAACCTCTCTGTTTGTAGTATGGATATATCATAACAGTTTTATTAGTAAAAATATGTTGCAAATGCAACATATTTAAAATTCAACAGCACAAATTACATAAAACTTGCAATTTTTATAAACTCGTCTACCGTTGTGATCCCGCCTCTTACCAATTCCAGCATACTATCTTTAAGCGTTTTCACCCCTTGCTGATGAATTGCATAATCGTATATATTATCCATAGGCTCACTCAATGTAATCATTCTGCGAATATTTTTGTCAATGGCAACCACCTCATGAATAGCAATACGCCCGCTGTACCCTGTTTGATTACAGAGATGGCAACCCTTTCCTTTTCTTACGGTCTGGATATCTGCACCTATCGCTGATTGCTCGATTTCATCGGGGGTATATTCAACTTGGCAATAGGGACAAACTTTTCTTACAAGGCGCTGTGCGACGACGCATGTCAGGGAACTTGCTATCAAATAAGGTGGAAGCCCCATGTCCGCAAGCCTTACAATCGCGGAGACGGCATCGTTCGTATGCATTGTGGAAAGAACAAGATGCCCTGTAATCGCAGCACGGATAGATATCTCCGCCGTTTCGTTATCCCTTGTTTCGCCGACCATAATAATATCCGGATCCTGCCTTAAAAGAGCACGCAGGCCAGCTTCAAAAGTAAGCCCTGCTGTGTTGTTTACCTGCATTTGGTTCACGCGGGGGATGTTTCTTTCCACAGGGTCTTCAATGGTGGAGATGTTCACCTGTTTGCTTAAAAGATATTCGAGCGCCATATAAAGCGTGGTCGTTTTTCCGCTTCCGGTCGGACCGGTCAGATAGATGATTCCATGGGGATTCTTAAGCATGGTAATCATTTTTTTATAATTGGACTCGTTCATTCCGAAATAATACATATTGTCAATCTGGGTATTGGTATACAGAAAACGTATGACCGCTTTTTCTCCATACACAGTTGGTATGAGCGAGACACGTACATTCATTTCAAATCCTTCAATAGTGGTTTTAAAATGTCCATCCTGCGGCATCCGTTTTTCGGCAATATCAAGATTTGCTAAAATTTTAATCCTTGCAATGAGGGAAGAGTGCAAACCGGACGACAGCGTCACATAATCAACAATGCTTCCGTCCACTCTCATTCTGATGACCGTTTGGCTTTCAAAAATTTCAATATGGATATCACTGGCATTCGTATTGTAGCCTTTAACCAACAAAGAATTAAGGAGTTTAACAACCGGCGCCGAGTTTTCGGTTTCCACTTCTGCCTCAGCGGCCGCTTCAATCACGCTGTCATCAATCGTATAACGAATTTGGGTGACGGCCTTTTGTGCCTCAATTTCAGCGTAAAAATATTCAATTGCACTGGTAATGCTCTTTGCCTCCGAAAGAACAATATGAAGCGTCATATTCGTAACCTGTCTGATGTCCTCTACTGCATAAAAATTCAATGGGTCACTAACAGCCACAATCAGATTTCCGTCTTTTTCCGATATGCCAATCAGGTTATATTTGATCGCAAGCTGTTTGGGAATTCTCTCTACCGCTTCAATTTTTATCGGATATGTTTCCAGCGTAACCAACTGCATCTGAAGGCGTTGCCCCAACGCTTCCAGCATTTGTGTTTCCGTCAAGTATCCACTTTCTATTAAAATAGCACCCAGACGCTTGGATTTGTCCTTACTTTGCTGTTCAAGTGCACGTTCCAGCTGCTCTTGTGTAATGTAGCCATAATCTATGAGTACTTCGCCTATCGGAATATTCTTCATGTTTTTTCGCACTCCCCTCTTCTAGGTGATTTTTTAATTTCATGCTGCATCTTTTGTTGAGGAGAACACCAATTTGGGATTCACCAGTTCTGTTCCTACCATCCCTTTGATAGCCCCGTCTTTCAGTTGAATATTCAGCACTTTCATCGAGGAACCTGTTTGATAAAGTACTTCTCTGTTCTTTAAAACCTCGATTTTAATGCTTATCATATGTTTATTATAGGCTTTGACCGTCATCTTAATATCTGAATGTGCGTAGTAGCCCTCTCCAAATAAGTTATACTCTGCCTTTGTGGCAGTTTTATAACGCAGCTCGCCGTCTTGGAAGCGTATAATGTTTGAATACTGCGGCGTTTCGTGGGAATCATCCTCTTCAATAATCTGAAGATCGGTTGCATAAACAATCTGCTCTGAAACCCAGTTATATATATTATCTCCTACCATTTTTGCTTCGTTC
>JARBTU010000171.1 GCA_029240015.1 Oscillospiraceae bacterium
AATATCCAAAGGAATCAGGCAGCTATTTTCCAATCCGGATATTTCAGGAAGAATTGGCGGAGACGAATTTATGGTTTTTCTGAAAAATCCGGAATCCAAAGAACAGGTTATTCACAAAGCAAAGGAGATATGCAAATTTTTCAGAAAAACATATACCGGAGAAAACAGGGATTATAAGATATCGGGGAGCATTGGCGTTGCGATATGTCCCACAGACGGAACAACCTATCATGAATTGTTCAGAAAAGCGGACGTTGCCTTATATGAAGCAAAAAATAAAGGTAAAGACAGGTATGAGATTTTTGACCCCCATGCAAATTATAACTATTGCAACGATCATGACGTTTGCGATATCACAGAAAGAACCCAGATTACTCCAATCAAGCAGAATATGTTTTTAGAACACATTGAAAAATACATATTGGAGATATTGTTTGAAGCAAAAGATGTTGAGACAGCGATTAACATTATCCTAGACAGGGTTGGAAGACATTTTGGGGTGACTCGTGCTTATATTTTTGAAAATTCTTCTGAGGGGAAAAACTGTATCAATACTTTTGAGTGGTGCAATGAAGGGGCAAAAAGCGAAATTAAAGATATTCCAAAAACGCCTCTTTCGGAGCTGGAGACGTATTTTGAGCTTTTTGATCATAACGGTGTTTTTTATTGTGAGGATATAAAGATTATTAAAAAGACCAATTCGGATATGTATAAGCGGCTTAAATCCCAGGGAGTTAAGTCCATTCTCCAATGTTTTGTTCTGAACAATGGAGAGCTTAAAGGATACGTTGGTTTT
The DNA here is from genome assembly GCA_029240015.1 of Oscillospiraceae bacterium. Lineage (GTDB taxonomy): Bacteria > Bacillota > Clostridia > Oscillospirales > Ruminococcaceae > JARBTU01. The sequence continues at coordinate 797 of JARBTU010000171.1, forward strand.
GACGAATGCAATGAGAACAGAAAGTGGACAAAAAGCGAAATAGAGTCATTGCTCATTATTGCCAAAACGGTCAGTGCGTACCTTGTGAAAATGAGGATAGCGGAGCAATTTGAAAAGGAAAAAGCAAGACTTAGTTGTATTATTGATAATCAGAAGGATTGGATTTTCGTTTTAAAGGCCCAGACGTATGAGATACTGTATGCTAATTCCAAAGTAATGAATAGTTGTGCTTCTGCAGAGATTGGAGAAAACGGTTTCGAACTTTTGAAACAGCTGAAAAAATCATATAAGCGCAAAGTTGTGACTCAAATACTGTTAAACCAGAAAGATGATTATCATCACGAGTATTATGATGTTGAAAAAGATGATTGGTTTGAAATTACTTCTATCAAAATCGACTGGGAAGGAACAAAGGACGCAAATTTATTCCTAATCAACGATACGACAAAAAATAAAGATAGAGAAAAAACTGAATATATTTATTTTTGACTCTATTGAATTATTTCAACCGAAACATCCCCGAAATTTATTTTTCGGGGATGTTTTCATGTATCATTCAGTAAGCGTTCAGTTTGTCTTCAAAAAACGGTCACGTTGGGTGGGTAAACTATAACCATAGCAAACGAAACGGAGGTGCTCACTATGAAAGACAGTAACGATTTTAATGAGAGATTTGAGCCTGTTTATAACGAAGACAATTCAAATTTCTACAACGACGTAAAACAAGACATGGATTATACCTATAAAGAAAATAGCCAAGAGACAGATCAGCAAAATCTTTATCCCTATAATCAATACGAAGAACAAAATCCAATTTATCAGAGCAATTATGCGGTTATACCGCATCGGGATTATACCGATGGTATAAAAAATAAAAAAAGAAGCAGTAAAAAAGTGAAAGTGGCTAGAATAATAGCCGCATGTATGCTTTTATCTGCAGCCAGCGGATTTGGCGGAAGTTATCTTTCCCAGCAGATTTTTAACACAGGCGATGCCAATTCAAAAGGCGTGATTTATCAATCTGTTGTGAGGACCAGCACAGGAACGAATGACGCACAAACTTATTCGGTTGCCGATATTGCGGCTTTGACAGCTAATTCAATTGTTGAAATAACAACTGAAACGGTTACCACAGGAGATCGGATGGGACAATATATTTCTCAAGGAGCAGGAAGCGGAGTTATTATAACAACAGATGGATATATCGCCACAAATAATCATGTTATTGATGGTGCAAGCAAAATCAGTGTAAGGTTGAAAGACGGGAAGACGTATACGGCTAAACTGATAGGGAAAGACAGTCAGACAGACCTTGCTGTCATAAAAATAGATGTAACAGATCTGACTCCCGCAGTTATGGGAGATTCCTCTAAATTGGTTGTAGGAGAAACGGTTGTGGCAATCGGAAATCCATTAGGACAGCTTGGCGGCACCGTTACAGATGGAATTATCAGTGCCCTGGACAGGGAGATTACCATAGACGGAGAGAGCATGACACTGTTGCAAACCAATGCAGCGATCAATCCGGGGAACTCAGGAGGAGGACTATTTAATGGTGCCGGCGAATTGGTTGGAATCGTGAATGCGAAGTCGTCCGGATCAGATGTAGAAGGACTTGGTTTTGCGATACCAATCAAGACAGCTAAAACGGTTATTGAAGAAATCATGAAAAATGGATATGTCACAGGAAGAGTACAGATTGGTATTAATGTTGTAGATATTTTGGACACTCAAACTGCAATGATGTATAGAGTTCAAGAGTTGGGTGTGTATATACTGAAAGCGACAGAGGCAAATTCACAGTTTCAGGCAGGGGATCGCATCGTTTCTATTGACGGAACAAAGATAGAAAGTTCTTCGAATGTCAGCAGTGTGATACAAAAACACTCGGTGGGAGATGTTATTAAGGTAGTTGTTGAAAGGAATAACACCGAAATGACATTAAGTATTACGTTAAAAGAATCCACACCGTCCTAAAAAGGCTTTTTTCATAAATTTCCTTTCTATAAAAGAGAATCCCCTTGCATCTTATCAAACGATGCGAGGGGATTCTCTTTTATATTGATATTTGTAACAGTTAAAAGTCTCTTTTTATTAATGTAAAACAGATAAAGTCTTTAATAACTTGCTTGATTGCGAAAAACAATGAAACGGAAACAACACCATAAACACCATAATAAGAATCAAAATGTTTTAAAATATATGTGATATAAAATATAAAAACTCTGATTTTATTCTACAATAATCATTTCAGCATCCGCTTTTCTGAGTGATAACTCATATCCTCTGACGGTGACCTCAATAGGATCGCCAAGAGGAGCCACTTTCCTTACATAAATGCTGGATCCTTTTGTAATTCCCATATCCATAATCCTGCGCTTGATTGCACCTTCGCCTTCAAGTTTTTTCACTATAACAGTTTCGCCAAGTTTGGTTGTCTTTAACGTTTTCAAAGCCGAAATCTCCTTTAAACAATGATTCTGTTTGCCATGGATTTATCAATAGCAACGCGGGTGTTTTTTACATTAAGAATGATGTTCCCGCCTATTTCAGATACAACAGTAACTTTTTCGCCGACAACGAGCCCCAAGCTTTCTAAAAATCTTCGTGATTCATCTTTCCCCGAAATTTTAACAATGGGCATTTCCTGTCCAATTTTCGCCATAGAAACTGGCATATAAATCGCCTCCACGTTTATCAGCTAATAAATTTTCATTCATTACATTATATGTTAGCTTTTGCTAACTCTACATTAAGTTTAGCATAGCTAATGTGGCTTGTCAACAATTTCTTCATGATATTGATAATAAAAATCATTTATGGTAATATATAATAAAAATACAGAACTGATCGCTCAATACCTTAGTAAATATAAGGAGGAAATCTGTTATGAACATACATGAGTCGGGAGAAAACTATTTAGAGACCATTTTATTGCTTAAAAGCAAAAATGGTTCGGTGAGATCCATTGACATTGCCAACAAGATGGAGTTCACAAAAGCGAGTATAAGCCGAGCTATGGGTATACTAAAAAATGCTGATTATATTACCGTCGAAAAAAATGGAAATATTGAACTCACCGAAAAAGGGGAAGAAAAGGCAAAACAGATTTATGAACGGCATCAAATGATTACGGAGTTTTTTGAAAGGTGCCTCGGGGTTAATAAAGACATTGCCGATAAGGACGCGTGCAGGATAGAGCATGTAATAAGTGAAGAGAGTTTTAACGGAATCAAAAAATATTTAAGTCAGGATTGAACTGGACTTTTCAAAAAGATAATTCATGAGAAACGGGAGGATTTTTATACGGTAATGAATAAAACTCCTCCTTATATGTATTGACTTGAATTATGGTTTTGTGATATAATCATTTTCGTTGTTCCTTATGCCTCCACATAATACGGAGAGTTGTCCGAGTGGTCGATGGTGCAGCACTCGAAATCTCATTTTTTAGCTTTCTTTCTAACAATTTTATATACGGAGTGGTATCGAAGTGGTCATAACGGAACTGACTCGAAAATCTCCGATTAGATGGGATGAACAAAGTCCGCAAAGCGTTGCAGTTAGCGGGTTTGTGCGAATAGAATGATTTGGATTGCAAGCCATTTCTAATGGGAATTCTAATGAAAGCAAAAAACAAGAAATTGAATAAGTTTTTCAAAGCCTGAAAAG
>JARBTU010000172.1 GCA_029240015.1 Oscillospiraceae bacterium
TCAATCAAAAAGGCGAAAGCCCATGCGTGGTAGCGCGTCTTATGAGTCAAAAACCTGCTGAGATTTTCTCAGTTTACGGTCAAAAAGGACGCATTGAACCAGGATTTGATGCGGATTTTACAATTATTGACCCCAATGAAGAATGGGAAGTTACAGAGCAAGAACTAAAGTATGTCAACAAAATTTCCGCTTTTGTGGGACAAAAGGGAAAAGGAAGACCTGTTTTTACCATTGTGCGTGGACAAATTGTTTGTGAACAAGACCATATTTTGCTCCATTCACATGGAAGATGGATTACCAAAACCAAAGCATAAATCAAAATATGAATAACGATTAATCGTATATCAAGAATAATGCTGTTATTAAAACGGCAAAGTGGTGATGAAAATGAGCTATCCGAGCGATTTATTATCGACAAGGGCTGTTATAAAACCCGGGTTGTTTGCAGTCATTCCCAAAGAAGGGCTTGTAAATAACGTTATCCCTTACATCCAAAAATGCAAAGTGAGTATTGTGGCCTCACCGAAAATGGGTGCCAACTTTGTAGAATATGTGGTGACCGCAGAACCAGAGGGAGGAACGACCTCCGCTTTTGGAAAAGAAGAACATACCGAAAGTTTTCTTTATTGCATCAGCGGAACACTCGACGTCAAAGTGGGAGAGCAGCAAGCTACACTCACTGACGGAGGATATGTATATGCTCCCGCAGGAGTTGGAATCCATTTTGAAAATACGGGAGAAACCGCTGCAAAGCTTTTGCTTTATAAGCAAATTTATATCCCATGGGAAGGGGTATCCCCTCATATTTGTGTGGGGAATACCAATGACATCCCATATCGTATTTATGACGAAATGAGTAATGTATATATCAAAGATCTACTGCCGACCGACATTGGTTTTGACATGAATATGCACATTCTTGCTTTTGAGCCGGGCGGATGCCATCCGTTTGTGGAAACCCATGTTCAGGAACATGGTGCGTATATTCTAAGCGGAGAGGGTATGTACTTGATGGATGATACCTGGATGGGGATCAAAAAAGAGGACTTTATGTGGTTTGGACCATATGTTCCACAATGCGCTTATGGCGTTGGGCGAGAGCTGTTTGCCTATATTTATTCAAAAGACTGCAACCGTGATGTAACGTTATAAGTTAGATATAAGCAAACAATGTTTACACATAGCTTAAAAGAAAGAGGATTATGAGAATGAAGCTAGTCATATTAGAACCTTTGGGCGTGGAAGAAGAAAAACTTCTTTCAATGGCGAATAAGGCGATTTCAGATAAAATGGAAATTATATATCATAATACCAGAGTGGAAGATACCAAGACCTTAATTGAACGAAGCAAAGATGCCGACGCGGTTGTTTTGTCAAACTTCAAATACAGCAGGGAAGTGATTGAACACTGTCCAAATCTAAAAATGATTTGTGTTGCTTTTACAGGTGTTGATCATATTGACATAGACTATTGCCGAGAGAGAGGTATCACCGTGTGTAACTGTGCAGGATATTCGACCGTTGCGGTTTCGGATTTGGTTTTCGGGCTATTAATGTCACTTTATCGCAACATCATTCCTTGTGATAAAGTGACAAGAGAAGGCGGAACCAAAGCAGGACTTGTCGGCTTTGAATTGGATGGCAAAAAGTTTGGCGTAGTGGGAACAGGTGCTATTGGGTTGCGTACAGCAAATATTGCTAAAGCATTCGGATGTGAGGTATATGCATACAGCAGAACAGAGAAACCTCGTACAGAGATTAAGTATGTTGGTTTGGATACCTTGCTTTCCACTTGCGACATCATCTCCCTTCATGTCCCTCAAACAAAGGAAACCATAGGGCTTATTGATACCAAGAAATTAGCACTGATGAAAAAGAATGCGGTGCTTATCAATACCGCCAGAGGACCAATTGTAAACAGCGAGGCATTGGCTCTAGCACTGAAAAATAGAGACATTGCGGGCGCGGGAATCGATGTATTTGAAATGGAGCCACCTGTTCCAATTACTCACCCATTGTTTGACGCACCGAATTTGGTGGTGACACCTCATGTGGCTTTTGCGACCAAAGAGTCGATGGAAAAAAGAGCAGTCATCGTAATAGATAACCTTGTATCATGGTTAAATAAAACACCAAAAAACGTTATATAACAACAAGCTGGTTTTATAAAAATAAAATAAGCGCTGGATGGCACTGTAATATATTCTCATTACTGCATGGGGGGCAGTGCTCCGGAAAATGAATATACTATAGCTTCTTATGAAACATAGTATAAAGATAAGGAGCTTTCATTATGATAAATCACGCAAATGCGCAGAATATAAAAAACTGGCTGGAAGCCATTAATCAGTTTAATTCAACTCTTGAATTCGGAACGACAAGAGTACTTTTCACTCCTTCCGAAATAGCAGCGAGAGAATATGTAAAAAACGAGATGCTGAAACTAGGGATGAATGTCAGAGAAGATGCAATTGGGAACATTTTCGCAACTTATGAAGGACAGGACACATCGCTTCCCGCTGTTTGGACAGGATCTCATATTGATACGGTGCTGAATGCCGGAATGTTCGACGGAATGGCCGGTGTTGTTGGAGGGATGGAAGCAGTTAGGCTTATCAAAGAGTCAGGGCAAAGACCTAAAAGAAGTATAGAAGTCATCGTGTATACTTCCGAAGAACCCACAAGATTTGGGCTTTCCTGTTTGGGAAGCAGAGCGATGGCAGGAAAGTTAAGTTTAGAAGATGCCAAGAATTTAAAAGATAACGATGGAAACACCTTTGCTGAAGTACTCAAATCACTTGAATATAATCCTGTGGAATTCAAAAATATCCCCATTTCCAAAGGCAGTGTTTTCGGAGCAGTAGAATTACATATTGAACAAAACGGATTGCTTGAAGAAAACGGTCTTCCTGTGGGAATTGTAAAAGCCATTTGTGCGCCGACAAATTACTCTGTTGAGGTTTACGGATGTCAATCTCACGCTGGAGGAACCTCCATGGATGCCAGAAGAGACGCTTTTACAGCGAGCTGTGAAGTTTCTCTTTCACTTGAAAGGCTCGCAAAAGAATCCGAGAGCGAATACACCACTGCCACTATAGGGCGCGTAGAAGTCGTTCCGAATGCGGTGAACGTAATCCCGGGAACCGTCAAATTTTCAATTGACATTAGGGATATTGATTTTGAATCTAAAAACATCTTACTCAATAAACTGTTAAAAGAGATTTCAGAAATTGAACAAAAACGAGGTGTTAATATAACGTTGATACCTGAAAACCATGACCGCCCGATACGCTGTGATGAAAAAATTGTGGAAGTCATCAGGCAAAGCTGTGAGAACCAAGGAATCGCATATCAAGTAATGATTAGCGGAGCTTATCATGATTCTTTGTTCGTGGGAGAATTTGCTCCCGTTGCAATGATTTTTGTGCCGAGTAAAAACGGAATCAGCCATAGCCCAGAGGAATGGACAGATTACGAAGATATTGCTGTAGGGGTGGATGCTTTAGCAGAAACATTACTTACGCTTGCAAATACAACAGATGAATGAATTGAAATGGAGCTGAAAAAAATGGGAGTCGATATTCAAAATGTATTGCGCCATCTTGAGTACTTAAAAAATATGGACGATGGAGCAAACCATCGGCTCTTATATTCAGTTGCATGGACACAAGCAATGAATGAACTGGAAGGCTGGATGAAAGACGCCGGCATGACAATCAAAAAAGATGCTTTAGGAAATTTGTATGGACGCATTGAAGGCAAAAGAAAAGAAACTATATTGATCCATTCTCATTATGACTCGGTTGAAAACGGAGGATGCTATGATGGTGCGCTCGGAGTTTTGATTGGACTTGAAGTCATAAACAGCTTGGTCAAAGATTTTGGAAAACCTTTGTTCAGCATGGAAGTTCTTGCTGTCTGTGATGAAGACGGCGGGCGTTTCAAAAGCAGTTTTTTGGGAAGCAGAGCGGTCGTAGGCTTGATTGAGTTTAAAGAAATCCAAGCTCTTTGCGATTCTCAAGGGCTTACATTCAATGAAGTGCGTTCACAATCAGGTATGGAGCCTTTAACAAAAGAATTGTTAAATCAGTGCATTCGCAAAGATATCCGATATGCTTTTGAAATTCATGCAGAGCAGGGAAGAAAGTTATATAATCTTTCAATTCCTGTTGGAATCGTGGAAAGAATAACAGGGCAGTTCAAACTTAAAATAGCCTTTGAAGGAGAAGCAAATCATGCGGGAACTACCCAAATGAAGCATCGACGTGACGCTCTTGTTGCCGCTTCGGAAATGGTTTGCTTTGCACAAAGACTTGCGCTGATGACAGGGGAAGATTCGGTTGCTACAGTTGGTGTTCTTGATGTTTCTCCCGGAGCAACCAATATCATCCCGCAAAAATCCACGTTCATCGCGGATATGAGAAGTCCTGACGATAAGAAATTACTGGATATGGTAGG
>JARBTU010000173.1 GCA_029240015.1 Oscillospiraceae bacterium
TATTGGAAGACCCAAAAAGGAGTAGTGGCTACCGGAGCCTATAAAAATCAAAAGGATTTAGATACAGTCAAAAAACTGAAGATAAAAGATATTACATTCAGCTTTGTTGGGATTACAGAGCATACAAACGGCATCAACTTGCCTAAAGATACCGATGTGAAGCTGATTTATTCGACCAATGAGGGCTTGATTCAATCCCAAATCAAAAAAGCCAAATCTCAGTCTGATGTTGCGGTTGTTTTTATTCATTGGGGGACTGAAAACAGCCATATCGTTACACAAAGTCAAAAAGTTTTGGCGAAGAAAATGGTTGGCTGGGGCGCCGATGTCATTTTAGGGACCCATCCACATGTTCTCCAACCGATTGAGTATTTAAAAAAGCCGAACGGGAAAAATGCACTGGTGATTTATTCTTTAGGAAACTTCATTTCTGCCCAAAGCGAAGCGCCAAATCTGATTGGCGGCATACTTGATTTTGAAGTGACAAAGGAATTTAATAAAAATACGATTGACATTAAAGATGTAAAATTCATTCCAACGGTCACACAATATGAAGGGGCATACCGAAACGTCAGATTATATCCAATGACGATGTACACAAAAGAACTGGCAAGCAAACATGGTGTAAGAAACTTTGACAGCCGTTTTACATATGACTTTATTAAAAAAACGCTGGATAAATATATTGGCAAAAAGTTTTTATCGGATTCTAAATAACTTAAAAAGGGTGATTGTCATGAAGTGTATTACAAAAATTAGCGCAGTAGAAGATGTAACACTGGTTACGCTGGAAAAAGTACCTGCAAAATCAGATTTTTTGTTTAAGATTTTTAACGCTGTCACCAACAAACAAATCAATGTAGACATGATTTCTCAAACGGCTTCCACCGGGGAATACACAACCCTTTCTTTTACGGTCAACGACAATCAAATGGCAGATGTTCTGGCAATCGCAAACAGAGCAAGAGAAAAGAATAATTCGATCAGACCGCTGGTGAGCAGCGGGAACGCGAAAATAACGATTTATGGAAGACAGATGCCTCAATGCTTTGGAGTGGCATCAACCGTGTTTGAAGTTTTAAAGGCAAAAAATATAGATATTATCTTGATAACAACATCCGATGTGGATATTTCAATTTTGGTTACAAAAGCTGATTTCTTAATAGCTTTTCACTCGTTATGTGAGGCGTTTGCGACAGACGATTGATCACTTAACAGAAAACAATGCTATTGACATATCACTTTTAGCATAATATAATATTTACAAAGTGGATATTAGGCAAAGTCAGCGAAAGTTGATGACGCAAAGTTATGAGTCTAAAGTAATCTTAACGATTACTATGATTGTCAGGCTGCATTGTTTTGGAAAAAATAATGCAGCTTTTCGTTTTATTGTTAAAAATTATGTGCAATATACTTATGATCAGACATTAAAAATATTTTATAATCAAAGGTTGTTTTAAGTATATGAATATGAAAAATAAATTGGGACTTATTATAGCTGTTGTTATTGTGACCGTGCTTGTTGTTGGAGCAAGTGTTTTTGGAATATTTTTTCGAAACAATCAATATGATGATTATGTTGAAACAAAAAGCGGGCAGTTGCAAAGCGGTAACGATTCCTTTCAAAGCAATACATTATCGAACATAGAGTCGGGGATGGCTTCCGGACTCTCATCCAATTCACAAAAACCGGTGCATAATATAAAAATCACAGGAGATGTTCCTCAAAAAGAGTTTGATACAGAACTTTACAGCAAAAGAGCCTATGAACTGATTTATCAGTTTGGGGTAAGCAAGTTTAATGATATAAACAGTATATCTGTCAGTGCGGCAGTGCAATACGCTTTTCTGCATATGTATAACGACAGTCTTGTTGATATGAACAGCAATAAGAATATGATTTATCGACAGTGCAAAGAGTCGGTATTGAAAAAAGAAGTGGCCAAATACTTTGATCTTAAGAACATTGATTTGAAAAAGAGTGACCTGTATAGCAAGCAAAAAGGCATTTTTGAAATGTGGGAACAAAAACTAAAAGCGAATGTTTATTGCGATTCCGCGGTAAAGAAAATGTCGGGTGGGAAATATCAGATAGACATTACGTTTTATGAAGATAAAGACAAAAAAATGCTTAAAGATAGAGCTTCGGTAGTTTTCAAAAAAAGCGGGAATTCCTTTATTCTTGATAGTTTAAAGAAAAATCAGTAAAGAGGTTGATTAGTATGAAATTGAGTATTAAAAAGACTATTTTGGGCGGCTACAATGCAAATGAAACCGAAATGTATATTAAAAAATTCAGTGAGGTATTAGACCAGGAAAAAACAGAAAGTCAGCGGCTTCGTTCTGAACTGGAAAGTAAGATTAGGGAATATGGCGACCAAATCTCTCAAAAAGAAGAGGCGATTATTAATTTAAAAAAATACATAGGATCCTTGGAAGAAGAAATTCAATCTCACCAAGCGAGCGAAGAAAAATTTGAATTAATAAAAGATTTAGCACAAGATATTCTTGAAATCATATCTTCCGAGCTTGTTAAGACAGAAAACGAATCTGATGCAGCTACATCACAAAGCAAGGAAGAACAATTGGCTGAATGCGAAAGAATGGAAGTTATTGAAACCGATGCGGCAAAACCGACTCCGGTAATCACTCTTTTAGACAAAGAAAGGCAACGAATCAAAAGAGAAGCGATTGAAAACAATTCGTTGCTTTATGAAGATACGGGGAATTCTGATGTTTCAGTTAAAAAACAAAAAAATAAAGCGAATGTAAAAGAGCTTTTATCAAAATATTCACAATTAAAATAGCCTTAAGGAGAACGATATGGAAAAGGGTAAAATATTAATAAAAAATGTTTTTTCATTAATTATCATCAGCGCTGTTATTTTTATGTTTTTTGCCCTTTTTATTTATATTGTTCCAAACGGGATGGGTTACGGATCTGATTTGAAGACACAGACCCAGTCTGTTAGTACTTGGAAGTTCGTGTGGGCGAAAAACGCGAATGATTTGGAAAAAGATATTACGAAATGGAAAATAGCCAATGGCAACGCGCAGATATATAAGCCATTGAGCGAACAATATATAAGGCTTAGCCGTACCGTGACTGTTGATGAACAGAAACCTAATCTGCAGATTATTACTGCTGCAAATCCTATTAAAGTTAAAATTAATGGGCAAGAGGTTTATAACAATGGCTACGGTACAAGTAATTTTGTAGGCAACAACGTCAATAACATAAAACTTACAGATGACAACATCAATAAACAAGTTGATGTCTTTATGAAAGTCCCATTCGGTTTTGCTTTTTCTGCCGGCTTGCTGGATTCCGATACTTTTGTCAATGTATCAAGTGTAAGTCGCCTCATGGGCTTCTCAACTGGATTCACTTTAATAATGCTTGGAATCATCGTTATGATTTTGGCGGCTTTTTTTTCCATAGGAAATTCTAAAGTAAAGAGGATTATAGTATCCAGTTCTGTTCTGTTGCTTTTAGGTGTTTCTGTTGTGTTTTCTCAAATCAGTATGCATTTTGATTTGTTGACCAGTCCATGGATTTTTAAATCTCAAATACTCGTTTCAATGGTAATTACGACCGTCATTATGATGTTGTCTTTCAAGATTATAGAAAAATGGAACTTTTCATCCAAGATGATTTCACTAGCATCTTTTTTATACGCTGCTGTGTTCACTTTTTATCCGGACCAGAATGTCAGCAAGTGGTTATTAATCGCTTATCCTGTACTTCTTGTGATTTTTATTTTTGTGTTTGTGCTGAAAGTATCTCAAAAGGTGCTCAACAAAGTAGCATTTTCAAGAGTCATATTTGTTGAATTTCTGATTTTTTTATACATGATGATTTTTGACTTTTTAAATCTGATTTTCGGATTACAATCTTATATGATCAAGCTTCAATATATCGGTGCAGCGGTGTTTGCTGTAACTACAACATGGATTTTGATTAAAAGAGCGTTATATCTTAACATTAGATTGGATGAGAGAAGTAAGCAGATTGAAAGAGATACAGGGTGGATTAAACGGGTTGTGGATTCGTGTACGGAAATTTTTTCTCAGCAAGACCAGAAAGAATTTTTTATCAAAACGGCAAAAAGCTTAAAAAGCTTCTTGGAAAGCGAAACGGAAGACAACCAGGCCACAGAATATGATGAAATCTCAATTAATATTGCTGTGAAATCAGCAGACAGCTTTGTCGATGTATATAGTGAAGGCGGACAAAAATGCGATTATTTGTCCATTTTAAAGTATGCTGAAAAACATAACATGAAACAGGTGTTTTTTGGGAAAACTTATATGGATGTCATTCTTTATCACGATGGGCAGCCGATTGCTATTCTTCATTTTCAGGGAATGACCAATGGATTATCAGACCAGATAAAAAATATTATCAATATTTTTTATTCAAATATTTCTGTTGCCATTGATAATATGAGACT
>JARBTU010000174.1 GCA_029240015.1 Oscillospiraceae bacterium
GCATATTCTTTTGCGCCACCCGTTAGGTATTTTCTGTCTACATATAAGATTTCGTTTGGGACATCTCGATTGCCGATAAAGAGTTTATCCGGGCTTTCCTGCTGCCACTCAAGAGACGCTTTGCTGGCGCTGAGCACAATTTCGAGTCCGTTCTTCTTGCCGCCGCAAATTTGGGAAATATTAAAAAGCCCTGGGGTATTATCTTCATATTTCACCATGATAAAAGCGGCATCTTCGGAACTAATATTTATTTCTTTCAAGACTTTTCCGATATCGTCGGAAAAATCCCCTGCATCTTCATATCTTTTTCTGATAGGGAAGACGGTGATTAACTGCGCATAAACTGCAACAATTTTTTTGCCTAAAATATATTGGGAGGTATCAAAGCAATGAGAACCGATATCTGCAACGGCACGTGACTGCCCCCCAATTTTTGGATCCATTCTCCAGTTGTAATCGGTGTCGTACATCATCCAGTCTTGCAAGTATTGCCCGTGTATGATGAGCGGTTTGCCAACTGATTGATTGCGCAGACGCTCTCGCATCTCCTGCACCATGGCATTGTGGCGATAGTTGAAATTCACTCCGTTGGCAACACCGTATCGCTCGGCAAACTCAACCAATGAAGAGGATTCCTTCGTATCAAGTGTAAGAGGCTTTTCACAATAAATGTGTTTTCCGCTTTTCATGGCATCTATATTAATCGCATAATGCATAGAGCTTGGCGTACAGTTATGAATCACATCAATGCTTTCGTCTTTTAACAGCTCACGATAATCGGTGTAATATTTCGGGACTGCGAGCCGTTCACTTGCAGCTTTTGTTATATCTTCGTTTCGGTCAACGATAGCGGCAACTTCTGTTCCCGGAATTCTTCTTACTGCTTCAACGTGCTGTTCGCCGATAAAGCCTGTGCCAATGATGCCGACACGCAAAGTCTTCATATAACATTCCTCATTTCCATACTTAAAATAATGAGCAGATTTAAATAACAAATTGTTTCATATAGTGCTTGCTTAATTCAATGGAATTTTTAATATCCTGAATGGAGCCTTCAAAAGCCTTGTCTTCTATTTCAAGACAAGCATTTTCATTATATCCGATGTCTGTCAAAGCAGACACGAATTTTCCCCAGTCAACATCTCCAAGTCCCGGAAGTTTTGGAGACATGTATTGCAAAGGGGTCGCCATGATACCGACATCATCCAATTTATCTCTATAAATTTTAATATCTTTGAAATGTACATGGAATATGCGGTCTTTAAACTCATAAACAGGTTTTATATAGTCGATATGCTGCCATACAAAATGAGAAGGGTCATAGTTGATGCCAAGGTTGTCACTTGGGATAAGCTCAAACATTTTCCTCCAAATCGCAGGAGTAGTCGCAAGGTTTTGTCCGCCGGGCCACTGGTCGTTTGTAAAAAGCATCGGGCAGTTTTCGATAGCTATTTTTACGCCGTTTTGTTCGGCAAGCGAAACAATCGGAGTCCAAACGTCTTTATAAATTTTAAGATTTTCTTCCACAGTGAGGGTAGGGACTCTTCCAATAAAAGTTGTTATCATATTGATACCAAGTTTGCGGGAAGCCACAATCAACTGTTTGATATGTTCAATATAGAATGCTCTTTTTTGAGAATCGGGGTCAAGCGTATTCGGATAATAAGCAAGAGAAGAAATAGAGACATCTTTTTTAGCGCAATAATCTTTGATATACTCTATTTTTTTGTCATCCAGACCTTCAACAGAAATGTGCGTCACTCCTGCATAGCGGCGCTCCGCTTTGCCTTCTGGCCAGCAGCACATTTCCACACATTCAAATCCATTTTCACTGGCATAATCAATCACCTGTTCAAACGTATACTCACCTAAAATAGCGCTTACAAATCCTAGTTTCATTAAAATTACCTCCGTTGTTTTAAGAATATATTGTCATCTGTTTGATTCTTGCGATAAAGCATACAATGCTTTGACCGCTTTTTCATCACAGAGAAAAGACCCTAAAGGATAAACTTTTTTGGTATACTGACCGTGAAAATCGGTTCCGCCTGTCAGGATTAATCCGTATTTTTCGGCGATATCTTTGATTTGTGCTCTCACTTGTTCAGAATTTCTTGAATGGTTATATTCCGCACCCTGTAATAGATTTTTTTTTGCAAGTTGTTCCAATAGCTCAAGCGAATCAAACTGTCCCGGGTGAGCCATAACGGCAATCCCTCCGGCTTGACGGACAACGTCTAATGTTTCCATAACGTCAGAGTAGGTACTTTCTACATAGCATGTGCCCTTTTCTGAAATTAATTCATCCATCAACGGGCCAATAACCACATTGGTATACCCCAGATCAGCCAGAGCCTGCATGATGTGTAATTCATAGATAGATTCGCTTTTGTGGCTGTATCGCTCAATGTGTTCCATGGTAACGGGATACCGTTCCATAATTTTTTCTATCATACCAAGCTTTTGCTTGGTACGGTTTTGTAAATTGACATCTAAAAAATTCTTTAAAATCTTTGGATGTTTGGGAAGATAGCAAAGCATATGGACAGAGCGCCCTCGTTTTTTGTCAATCGTAGAAATTTCAACACCGGGGATGACGTTGAGTCCGACTTTTGCACCCAACTCACAGGCGGGCTTTACGCCTGCCATCGTGTCATGGTCTGTAATCGCTATGGTATCAAGCCCCATTCTTTTGGCGTAAAAAATAATGTCTTCAATACTCATTGATCCGTCTGAAAAAGTGGAATGAATGTGCAAATCTGCCTTCAATGTCAATCGCCTGCTTTCAGTTTTTAAGATTTTTCTCATCAATATGCTGAAACTTGGAGATGACTTCGGCATATTCGTTTCTAGGATGGTTAAAAAGACCTGAAGAACCCATCACCAGAACATTTGCCCCCGACTTCACCAATAAAGGTGCGGTTTCTTCCATAATCTGCCCATCCACCATGATGTCTACTGTTTTGTTGGTTTTTTTAATAATTTCGTTTATCTGAGCAACTTTCTGAGCCATATTCGGAAGCATTTTTTGTCCTGCAAACCCCGGATCGACTGTCATGACACAAATTGTATCTAGATTGTCGATGATATAAGGAATAGAACTTAAATCAGTAGCAGGATTAATGGACACGCCTGCTTTCTTGCCCAAGCTTTTTATATAACTTAATGTGCGGTTTGGATGTTTCATTACTTCGATGTGAGGAATAATAATGTCTGCTCCCGCGTCAGCAAACGCTTTGATGTGTTCATCGGGATTATCCATCATCAGGTGCACATCAATCGGAACAGAGGATATTTGTTTAATTTTTGTAATGATAGAGGAATTAAGACTGAAATTGGGGACAAAATGTCCGTCCATTACATCGATGTGAAACTGATCAGCACTACCGAGTGCAAGCAGTTCCGCTTTTAATTCCAAAAAATCAGCACACATAATGGAGGGGGCTACTTTTATCAACGAGGATCCTTCCTTTCATCAAAAAGGTAAAATCAAAAGAACTCGCTTTTCAGAAAGTTCTTTTGATTACAGCATCTCATTCAAGTCCAAACATGGTTTTGAATTCTTTATATTTTTCGTCCCAAAGAGGGGTATCAGAAGGCTCAAATCTTCGGGAAACAAAAGAAGCCTTAAGAATCTCGCGACCTTCTTCAATGCCCGAAATTTCCCCTGCGGCAATCAGCTGCACCAGCATGTTGCCGTATGAGGTGGCTTCAGATGGACCTGCAATAACCGGCTTACCACAAGCACAGGCTGTAAAATTGCACATTAAGTCATCTTTTGACCCGCCGCCGACAATGTTGATAATAGGCATGGTTTTGCCTGTCATATGTTCCAGTATCTCAATCGCCCAACGGTATTTAAACGCCAGACTTTCATAAACGCATCTCACCAAAGCACCTACACTTTGAGGAGCCTTGCCGTAAAGATTCATGCAGGTGTCTTTGATTTTTTGAGGCATGTTGCCCGGCTCAAAAAATTGCGGCGCATCTACGTCAATAAGAAAAGAAAATGGCTCTTCGTTTTGCGCCATGGCTTCAAGCTCTGCATAGTTGTATTTATGCCCTTCTTCGCGATAATAAGCACGGATTTCCTGAATCAGCCAGTTTCCCATTACATTGCGCAAGAGGCGATGATGCCCCGGATATCCACCTTCGTTGGCAATGTTATGTTTCATGCCGTATTCATTGATAATCGGCTTTTCTGTTTCAGTTCCGACCAAAGCCCAAGTTCCGCTGCTGATAATAGCGCAGTCTTTGCCCGCCGTGGCGGCAAGAAAAGCCGAAGCGGTGTCGTGTTCACATACCAAAACAACGTTAAACCCTTTTGTTCCAAGCTGACGATTATAAATTTCTGTGGTCTTGCCCGCTATGGTTCCCGGCATGACAAGTCGTCCAAACATGTTTTCAGATAACTCATAGGCATCAAGAATCGGTCTGCTCCAGTAATTGTCCTCAT
>JARBTU010000175.1 GCA_029240015.1 Oscillospiraceae bacterium
AGCTTTTGGGGATTTTTCACAGACTATATTTCGTTTGCTTTAATTGCAATTTTTGTTGAGAATACGATTTTCACGCGTGCACTCGGAGCATCGACCTCTCTTCTGGTTATCAGAAAAAGATTTAACTATTTTTGGTTTGGGATTATTATTACGGTCATCACCACGGTATCATCCATTATTGTTTATTTTATAAATGATTGGTTGATTAAAGATCTTGCAAATAAATATTATGTAACACCGCTGATATATGTTTTGATTATTGCTTTTGTTTATATTTTTGTTTTGGTTATAACAAACCGCTTTTTTAACAAACACAAGTCCAAAATTTTACCTATGGTGCATCTTTCTGCGTTTAACAGTGCTGTCTTGGGTGCGCTTTTGCTGGGCAGCCAAAGCAACATGACATTGAGTGCTTTTTTAGGATTCGGACTTGGAACGGGGATCGGTTTTTTTGTGGCGACCTATCTTGTTGATATCGCGTATGAACGCTTGAACAGCAATTTGATTCCAAAGGCATTCAGAGGATTCCCTGCGACATTGCTTTATATCGGGATTTTGTCGCTCGCTTTTTATGGGCTTATCGGACACGAGCTGCCGTTCTAGTGTTTCTTATTTATGGATATATTATTTGGAGAGGTGAGTAACAGTGAAGTCAAATAAGATTAGGAGAAACAGGCTTAGTTATAAGAGAAGAAAGCAAAAAAGTATGGTCAAGATTATAATATTTATAATTCTTTTTGCGGTACTTGTTTTTGTTGCATACAACGTAGCCGGTCCGCTCATCGATTTTTTAAACGGACGAATTGAACCCAAAAACAACACTTCTTCACTTTCACTTGTATCCAGCCAAAAAGAAGATACCTCATCAGCAGATAAAGATCAAACCAGCAGCCAACCTGTTAAAAATCAATCAGGCAAACAACAAACGATTGTGATGCCGCAGGAGAACTTGTTGGACCAGGACGCGCTTAAAAGCTTTGTAGATAATGCAAAAACAGACGGATATACTTCGGTTGTGGTTTTGTTAAAAGACGAAACAGGAATACTTGCTTATAACTCGTCGCTGGAGGAGGCTGAAAAATATAATTCAATCGGCAACAAAAAACTAAAACTTTCGGATGTTGTCAAAGTGATTACAGACAGAGGATTGCAACCGGTCGCGCAAATTCATACGTTTAAAGATAAAACAGCTGCGAACAGGGAAAATGACAACACCTTTAAACTAAAAGGACAGAATGTTACGTGGTGGGATAATTCTCCAAGCAGCGGCGGAAAACCATGGCTCAACCCATATAAGAAAAACGCTACCGAATACCTCCTTTCTGTTATGGGAGAGATTTATGATGCCGGATTCAAGCAGATTGTGCTGGACTCCGTCCAGTTCCCTGATGTAAGGAACACCGCGAACATTGAATTCCCAAGTGGGGCGAACAAAGAAACACATCAAGAGGCTTTAGCAAACTTCATCCAATCGGCACAGGAGTTGGCGAAAGAGAAAAATGCATCCGTAACAGTAGCCTATAATACGCTTTCGATATTGGATAAAAAAGATAACATTTACTTTGGAAATCCGCTCAACCTAAACGCGGCGACTGTTTCTCCGATTATTAATACGGGAGAGTTTGGCTCCAAGCTTGAGGTAGGAGATATTACGATTGATAAACCCTCGGAAAACGTGAAAGACACCATTAAGGTGATTATCGATAGGATTCAATCGGTTTCCGATCAAACTGAAATTATTCCAATTATAGCGGACGAGGCAAACAAAACAAAAATTATAACAGAACTAAAGGCGCTCGGGATAGAGTCTTATATCGTTAAGTAATAAAAGCCAACAAAGATGGGAAAACCATTTTTGTTGGCTTTTTCATTTGGATTGTGTAATCTATTTATTTTAATTTGCATATTATAGTATGAACAAAGGCGTTCTTAAGGTATAAAGAGCGCCGTTTGCATTTTTTTATGAGGTGATAAAATGTGCGGTATTGCTGGTGAAATAAGTTATAATCGAAATTTAAATACGGACAACGGCTATGATGAAAAAGTAAAGCAATCTCTGAAAAAAAGAGGTCCGGATCAGGACGGGATATACGCGTGTGATCACGCGAAGCTTATACATA
Organism: Oscillospiraceae bacterium; assembly: GCA_029240015.1. GTDB lineage: Bacteria > Bacillota > Clostridia > Oscillospirales > Ruminococcaceae > JARBTU01. The sequence continues at coordinate 2,121 of JARBTU010000175.1, forward strand.
CGAGGCTGTGTGTAGTAGACATTGAAAAGGGACTGCAGCCAATGGTTTGCAAATACGGGGAGAGAGAGTATAGCTTAGTATATAATGGAGAGTTGTATAACACGGAAGATATACGAAAAGTATTGATTGACAAAGGACATACATTCCATGGTCATTCGGATACAGAGGTGTTGTTAAAGTCTTATGTGGAGTGGGGAGCAGAGTGTGTCGATAAATTTAACGGAATCTTTGCTTTTGCTGTATGGGATGAGGCAGAGAAAAAGCTTTTTATTGCTCGTGACAGAATAGGTGTAAAGCCTTTTTTTTACGCGGTTTTGCATAATGAGTTTATCTTTGCGTCAGAAATTAAAGCGCTTCTGGAGCATCCTTTTATTCGTCCCGATATTGACGAAGATTCAATAGCCGAAATTATGCTCATCGGTCCGGGAAGGACACCCGGATACGGAGTGTTTAAAAACATCAACGAGCTTAAACCGGGGCATTGCGGATATTTTTCTAAAGGAGGACTAAAGACGTGTAAATACTGGGATCTGGCAGACAAAGAACATACAGATAGCTTTGATCAGACGGTGGAGAAAGTTCGTTTTCTTGTAACCGATGCGATTGAAAGGCAGCTGGTGTCTGACGTACCGGTGTGTACATTTTTGTCAGGCGGGTTGGATTCAAGTATTATTTCTGCAGTAGCCAAAAATTATTTGGAGAAGAAGGGCGAGAAGCTGCACACTTTTTCAGTAGATTACGAGCAGAACGACAAGTATTTTACTGCCAGTAAGTTTCAGCCAAACAGTGATGCAAAATATATTGATATCATGAACAAGTTCCTTGGGGCGGAGGGTCATCGTTATATGATTGACACGCCGGATTTGGTAAGTGCATTGTTCTCTGCAGTAGACGCAAGGGACTTGCCGGGAATGGCAGATGTGGATTCTTCACTCCTTTTATTTTGTCACGAAATTAAAAAACATGCGACTGTTGCACTGTCAGGTGAATGTGCGGATGAAATATTTGGTGGTTATCCTTGGTATCGTGATGAGAAAATCAGAATGATTGACGGGTTCCCGTGGGCGCAATCCACGGCATATCGTTATAGTTTCTTGAATGATGAATTCTCAAAAAAAATTAACCCGCAGGAATACGTGTATGCAAGATACCAGTCCACCATAGCGGAAGCATCAAAAATAGGTGGCTTGTCCGCACAGGAGTCCAGAATGAAAGAGATGATGAAGCTCAATCTGACGTGGTTTATGCAGACACTTTTGGATAGAAAAGATCGTGTCAGCATGTATAACGGACTTGAGGTGCGTGTTCCTTTTTGTGATTATCGGATTGCCGAATATTTATATTCTGTTCCGTGGGAGTATAAGGATTATGAAGGAAGAGAAAAAGGCTTGTTGAGGAAGGCAATGGACGGTCTTCTTCCGGAAGAAATCTTGTGGCGGAAAAAGAGCCCTTATCCAAAAACATTTAACCCAACCTATCTTAAAGCCGTGTCGGACTTACTAAGAGAGATTATAGATGACAATACTTCTCCTCTGTTGCAGATTGTTAAAAAATCTGAACTTTTAAAACTTCTTGAAACGACCAACCCCGTTCCTTGGTACGGGCAGTTGATGACGACTCCGCAAACGATAGCATATTTTGTTCAGATCAACTATTGGCTCAAAAAATATAAAATCAATATTATGTAAATAGTTTTATAAGAAAAGGCTGAAATTTTTTCAGCCTTTTCTTCATATTTTTCAAAAGTCAGGTCAAGATTTCGAGAGCTTCAAAAGAGGACTTGATTCATAATTGCTATTGCTTAAAAAATTTAGAATTATACAGGATATTATTTAGCAAATATGCGTTTTAAATTGACATTAACTGCTGAAAAAAATATAATGTCAATATAACATACTATTCATATATGAAATAGTTGGATTATAAATGAATAATTGTGTAATGGAGGAAATACATATGGCAAACGGATTTAACACATCAAAGAAAACGATTATGCTGGGGTTGGACGGAGCAGATCCTATGCTGATTGCCAAATACATAAATGAAGGTAAACTTCCAAATATCAAACGCGTAATTGAAGGCGGAGTGTCGACTCCCGATTATTCCATGCAAGGCGTTTTGCCTGCAATCACACCGCCGAACTGGGCAACGCTTGCCACGGGCGCATGGCCAAACACCCATGGGGTTACCTGCTTCTGGAACCACACGCTCGGAAACGAATTAGACGTGATGGACTATGGCTTTAATTCGGAACTTGTGAAAGCCGAAACCATATGGGAAGCTTTTACCCGTGCGGGCAA
>JARBTU010000176.1 GCA_029240015.1 Oscillospiraceae bacterium
ATTCAGGCAGAAATTTTTGAATACATCGAGAAAATGGAAGCAATCGCCGGCAAAAAATTCGGTGATGTGAACAATCCGTTGCTTGTTTCGGTTCGTTCCGGTTCAAGAGCTTCCATGCCTGGTATGATGGACACCATTCTTAACCTTGGTCTTAACGACGAAGTGGTAGAAGGTTTCGCTGAAAAAACCGGCAATCCTCGTTTTGCTTATGACTCCTATCGTCGCTTTATCCAAATGTACTCAGACGTTGTTATGGAAGTTGGAAAAGCTTACTTTGAGAAATTGATCGACGAAATGAAAGAGAAAAAAGGCGTTACTTTGGATACAGACCTAGACGCTGATGATCTAAAAGAACTTGCAAGACTATTTAAAGCTGAATATAAAGCGAAAATTGGAAAAGATTTCCCAGCTGATCCAAAAGAACAATTGATGGGTGCTGTTAAAGCGGTTTTCCGCTCTTGGGACAACCCACGTGCAATCTATTACAGAAGAATGAACGACATCCCTTCAAACTGGGGTACTGCTGTTAACGTACAGGCAATGGTATTCGGAAACATGGGCGATACTTCCGGTACAGGTGTTGCATTCTCAAGAAACCCATCCACAGGTGAAGCAAAACTTTATGGTGAGTTCCTAATGAACGCACAAGGTGAAGACGTTGTTGCCGGTGTAAGAACACCACAAACCATTGACCAGTTAAAAGAAATTATGCCTGCTGTTTATGATGAATTCTATAAAATCGTTTATACACTTGAAAAACACTACAGAGATATGCAGGATATGGAGTTCACTATTGAAGACGGTAAACTTTATATGCTTCAAACAAGAAACGGTAAAAGAACCGCTGCTGCTGCGCTAAAAATTGCTTCTGATCTAGTTGATGAGAAAATGATCAGCGAAAAAGAAGCAGTGCTTATGATTGACCCTAAACAACTTGATGCTCTTTTGCACCCACAGTTTGATGCTGCTGCACTAAAAGCTGCTGCTCCAATTGGGTCTGCACTTCCTGCATCTCCTGGCGCTGCTTGCGGTAAAGTAGTATTCACTGCGGATGACGCAACTGCTTGGGCAACACAAAAAGGCGAAAAAGTAATTCTTGTTCGTTTGGAAACTTCTCCTGAAGATATCGAAGGGATGCATTACTCTGAAGGTATCCTAACTGTTCGTGGCGGTATGACTTCCCACGCAGCTGTTGTTGCTCGCGGAATGGGTACTTGCTGTGTATCCGGTTGTGGAGAAATCAAAATTGATGAAGAAGCAAAAGTATTTAGCCTTGGCGGAAAAGAATTCCACGAAGGTGACTATATTTCTCTTGACGGTTCAACAGGTAAAATCTATGGCGAAGCTATCCCAACAGTTGAAGCTTCTATTTCGGGCGACTTTGACAGATTGATGTCATGGGCAGACAGCTTCAGAACTCTTAAAGTAAGAACAAATGCAGATACACCTGCTGATGCAAAACAAGCTGCAAGCTTTGGCGCTGAGGGAATCGGTCTTTGCCGTACAGAGCACATGTTCTTTGAGGGCGAGAGAATTGCTGCAATGAGAGAGATGATCGTTTCCAAGACAGAGGAACAAAGAAGAACAGCTCTTGCAAAACTTCTTCCAATGCAAAGAGGTGACTTTGAAGCATTGTATGAAGCAATGGAAGGCAACCCTGTTACCATCCGTTTCTTAGACCCTCCTCTACATGAGTTCCTGCCAACGGCTGAGGACGACATTGTTGCTCTTGCAAAAGAGATGAACATGTCTGTTGCTGACCTAAAAGCAGTAATCTCTTCACTTCACGAATTTAACCCGATGATGGGTCACCGTGGATGCCGTCTTGCTGTTTCTTATCCTGAGATTGCAGAGATGCAGACAACTGCTGTAATTGAAGCAGCTATCAACGTGAAAAAAGCTCATCCGGATTGGGATATCGTTCCTGAAATCATGATTCCGCTTGTTGGCGAAATCAAGGAGCTTCAATATGTTAAAGGTATTGTTGTAACCACTGCGGATAAGATTATTGCTGACAAAAAATCAGATCTTAAATATAAAGTAGGTACTATGATTGAGATTCCTCGTGCTGCTATCACAGCAGACGAAATCGCAAAAGACGCTGAGTTCTTTAGCTTTGGTACAAACGACCTAACCCAAATGACATTTGGATTCAGCCGTGACGATGCAGGTTCGTTCCTTGGCGCTTACTACGATAAGAAAATCTATGAGAATGATCCGTTTGCAAGACTTGATCAAAACGGGGTTGGTAAACTTGTAAAAATGGCTGCTGATCTTGGAAGATCAACCCGCCCTGATCTCAAACTTGGTATCTGCGGAGAGCACGGTGGTGACCCAAGCTCTGTTGAATTCTGCCACAAGGTTGGACTAAACTATGTTTCCTGCTCGCCGTTCCGTGTGCCGATTGCTCGTTTGGCTGCTGCTCAGGCTGCTATTAAACAAAGATAGGCGAAAACCGTTTTGGACTTTTACCATTGGTTTTGATGAAGCCGAAGCATACCGAAAATCCTGCGGAGGCTATCTCAGGCGAAACCAGTGGGAAGACATTACAGTAGAAGTATATATCTGATAAATATCCCTTGCCATTATAAAACGTGGCAAGGGATATTTTTATGTTTATGGCAATCCGCACATTTGCGGAGAGAAACCTAACGGATTATACTGAAAACAGAAATTTTGAAAGGAGCATTTTTCATGAAAACACTATTTGAACAAAACGGCGGTACATATCGAGTGGTTGGCGACTATCGTATTCCAAACCTCACTTTGCCGGATGAATCTGAATACCATATCGGAATTTGGGGACAGCGGCGGCTTGACTATCTGAAAAAGCATAAGCGTGTGTTTTACACAAATCTGCTGACTTCCGGCAAATTATCAGAGCATCTGCATGAGATTAATATTTCAGCAACCGAGCGACACGAAATCATTGTCAGGCAGATGATGAAAGCGCAGGGAGTAACCGAACAGCTCAAAGCTGATGACATGATGAAATGGGTTGGTATGGTCAACAATATCCGAAACTGTGCAGACGAGATTATCCGAAATGAATTGATTTGCATATAACCGAATACACAATCGGGAATCGTTATTGTTTCGATTCCCGATTATTTAGTTTTGATAATAGATATTCAGCAATCAAACCTATTGATTCAATAGCAACTCTCGCCTCGCTTTCACTAATAGTGCTCAAAAATGGGCGACCATGACCTGTTCCTTCTTTATTCCTTAGCTTATTAATGGAACAAGCTAACTCGAATAGCGCTCTCTCCATTCTGGCTTGTGCTTTTTCATTAGGTTGTTGTTGAGTTTGTGGCGTTGCCAAATCTAAGCAAGTAAAAGCTTGCCCAAGCAACATCGGAAAATTAGATTGGCTTGGATAAGTACCCCATTTTTGTTGTATAACAAATGCCGCAACAGCTTCCATTAAATCTTTACCTGTACCTACTAATAATGCGGCATCATCAGAACCCTTAACTGCTCTTTTTGCGTAAGCTAATAACGCTTCATGTTGTTCTACAGAATTGAGGTTTTCTAATACCGACTTGTTAATAGTTCCGTCTTTTGCGAGAAAATATCCTTCGTTTCTAAATGCTGCAATAAGATTCTTTATTGACTCTGCGCCAATATAATTAGGCGAATCTTCTCTAAATCCACCAACAGATTGAACCGTAGTTAAAAGAAGGTAAACTAATTTTTCACCTGCTTCAAAATTGTTATCTATAGCCCATGTTAAAACAGTACGCACTCGTTTTGACTTGCCAACAGTTTTACCCATGTGTTTTGGATCCGCTTTACTCAAACCTGCTCGAACAAATTCTTGTTCTATATCATAATGGCTGGGTGAACGTGTTTCAGTTTGCGAGTCATCAACCATTTTAGCGATTGCAATTGCAATGGCATCATTTAAAGGTAGTTTTGTTAATCTTGTCAACTAAATACAGTCCTTTCTTTATTTATCCGGCCATACTATAAAGGCTCTGTCCATTTCCATAATAATTACCATAGATATGCTGATATACCATTTCGCATTTTTTCTGATAAATCTCGGTTGAGTAGCTTCTTGGTAGTTCGTCATCCAAGACCTTTTCAATAGTATATAAGACATCTGCTCGTGCTTGCTGTTTTTTACGCCAGTCAAGAACGAGCTTTTCTTTTTTCAGCGTTTCAAGCAAACTGCGAGCAACTTTTTTGACTTCCAGTTTTTCTTTTTCTGTCAGTTCCATTTCAGGCTTTATAAGAATATCAAATAAAGCCAACTCTTCCTCTGAGATATTTTCCTGAATATGCCGTTTTTGTTCATCGCTTAGAGATTCCGCAAAACCAACGAGATTTTTATAAATCAGATCAACGTTCTTACTTCCGGAATTGTAGTCCTCAATCATTTTTTCAAAACGCTCTAAGTAATCGGTTCTGGTT
>JARBTU010000177.1 GCA_029240015.1 Oscillospiraceae bacterium
TAAGGATTATTATCAACAGGCCAGAGAGATGTCCTATAGCGGCCATTGTTTTTACAGTAAGGACCATGTTGCGGAGATTTGGAACGAATTTTACAATTTCGTTTTGTTGGACGAGAAAATAAAGCCTCCCCGAAAAGTAAAAATGAAAAAGGTAGATCAATGATAAAAAACAAAATCAATATACTCATTATTATTGTAATCACGGTACTTGTGGGCGGATATTTGATTATTATGGATGACCCTAAGTCCTTGCTAAACGCGATAAAAGCCGCTAAGGTCGAATTTTTATTGTGCGCTGTTGGATGCATGATTCTATATTGGCTTTTTGAAAGTCTTTCACTTAAAGTCATATTCAGTAAAATTAACAGCAAACTGCGTTTTAGAGATAGTTTTCGGAACACGATGATAGGGCAGTTTTTTAACTCTATTACGCCGTTTCAAAGCGGTGGTCAGCCTGTCCAGGCGTATCATCTTGTAAAATGCGGGATTCCATTGGGCGAGGCCTCTTGCGTATTGCTGGTTAAATTTATTGTGTATCAGGTAGCACTTACGGTTCTTTCTCTGGTGGTCATATTGATTAAATTTAATTTTTTTATGAGCAAAGTATTGGGATTCGGGTATCTCGTTTTAGTGGGATTTCTAGTGCATTTTGCTGTTGTTGTTTTTTTATTCGGGATAGGCTTTTTCCCTACTGTTACGAAGAGATTTTTAACTAAATTGATTCACTTTTTGGCAAAGATAAAAATCATTAAAGATAAAATAAAAATTATCGAAAGATTAGACGTTGAACTGAAACATTTTTATCGGAATTTTCTGTTCATGAAACAAAACCCCCATATATTTATACTTCCTGCAGTGTTTACGACAATACAATTGATTGCATTTTTTTCTGTTCCTTATTTCGTGTGTTTAAGTCTTGGTGCGGTGTCGCTGAATTATTTCACAATTATCTGTGCGGGTGCATTTGTTTCGATGATTTCTTCTTTTGTTCCGATTCCGGGCGCTACCGGCGTGGCGGAAGGAAGCTTTTATTTGTTTTTCAGCATCTTCATTTTCGCGAAGAGCGAGTTAAGCATCACCATTATTCTTTGGCGAGTGTTGACTTTTTATCTGCCGATCTTTGCTGGAGTGTTTTTTGTCAAGAAGGGGAAAAAAATCGGAACCACGACTACGGAAGAACTTTCTTAATATCTATAAAAACAACCCCTTCCGAAACAATTTGTTTCGGAAGGGGTTGTTTTGCTTTTAAGCCGAATACTTTTGATTATTTTATAGCCACACTTGTTTAGTTTGCCAACAGAATTTAATTTAATCTGTCAAAAAATAATTAGTTGAATTTATCCTTTATATATTGTATAATATCCAATATATGCATACACTTACCAAATCAAAGCTAATAATAACACTACAATAAAAAATGCAATAGATTGTTTAAATTACAACAATGGAGTTGAACAAATGAAACGCAACATAATGTTCTCACCTCCGGATATTTCGGATGATGAGATCAAAGCCGTTACCGAAACCTTAAAGTCAGGTTGGATTACGACAGGACCTAAGACAAAACTTTTTGAAGAAAAAATAACAGCGTATTGCCGTACCTCAAAGACCGTATGTTTAAATTCCGCAACAGCGGCAATGGAAATGACTTTGAGACTTTTGGGCATTGGGCCGGGTGATGAAGTCATCACATCGGCATACACCTATACGGCATCTGCCAGCGTGATTTGCCACGTGGGGGCAACACCCGTTCTCGTGGATGTTGCAAAAGATTCTTATGAAATGGATTATGAGCAGCTTGAAAAAGCGATTAATGCAAAGACAAAGGCAGTTATCCCTGTTGATATTGGCGGGAAAATCTGTGACTATCAAACAGTTTTTGATATCGTGAACAAAAAAAGAAATTTGTTTTGCCCTAAAACTGAACTGCAAAAAGAGATTGGAAGAATCGCGGTTATTTCGGATTGTGCACATGGGTTTGGTGCGACGTATCAAGGGAGAAAAAGCGGAAACTTTGCGGATTTTACTTGCTTTTCCTTTCATGCAGTCAAGAATCTAACCACCGCAGAAGGTGGCGCGGTTACATGGAATGACATTGACGGCGCAGACAACGACCAGCTTTATAAAGAATTTATGCTCTTGTCATTGCATGGGCAATCCAAGGATGCGTTGGCAAAAACGCGGCTTGGCGCGTGGGAATATGATATTATCTCTACGTCATACAAATGCAACATGACCGATATTATGGCAGCTATCGGGCTTGTTCAGCTTAATAGGTATGAGGACATTTTGAGGAGAAGAAAGGGAATTATCTCAAGATATGATGAGGGCTTTGGATTGCTTGATGTCAATATATTAAAGCATGTTGGTGAAGATTTTTCTTCGAACGGGCACCTTTATATGCTAAGACTTAACCATAGAGACAGGAATTATAGAGACGATTTCATTACTAAAATGGCAAATGAGGGAATAGCGACAAATGTTCACTATAAACCGCTTCCAATGCATACAGCATATAAAAAGATGGGGTTTGATATCAAAGATTATCCGAATTCCTTTGAAGTCTTTGCAAATGAGATTACTCTCCCTTTAAACACTAAAATGACGGATGATGACGTGGATTATGTCATTGATGTTTTTAACCGTTTGTATAGAGAATAAAAATATTAAGAGGTACAAAAATGAAAAATTCGTTACTAAAAAAAATAGAAAATAAAGAAATTGTTGTTGGCGTCGTGGGGCTTGGATATGTAGGGCTTCCGCTGGCAGTAGAAAAGGCAAAGGCTGGGTTTAAAACCATAGGGTTCGATGTTCAGTCACAAAAAGTTGATTTAGTGAACAAGGGAGAAAATTATATTGGTGACGTTGTGGACAGCGATTTGACAGATATCGTTAAATCGGGAAAACTTTCTGCGACCACTGACTTTAGTTTTATAAAAGATGTTGATTTTATTGCGATTTGTGTGCCAACGCCTTTGGATGAACATCAACAGCCGGATATCAGTTACGTGAAGTCTTCCACAGAAGCAATTTCAAAATATCTTTCCAAAGGGACAATGGTTGTGCTTGAATCTACGACATACCCTGGCACTACTGAAGAATTAATCAAACCTCTTTTGGAACAAGGCTCCGGTCTTGTTTGCGGAAAGGATTTTTATCTTGGTTTCTCACCGGAGCGTGTTGATCCGGGCAATCTGATTTATAAAACTAAAAACACACCTAAAGTTGTTGGTGCAATAGGCAAAGACGCGACTGAAGTGATTGCCACCATGTATCGTGCGGTACTGGAAGGCGATGTTCTGGAGGTTTCTTCTCCGGCGGTTGCTGAGATGGAAAAAATTCTTGAAAATACGTACCGAAACATTAATATTGGTCTTGTAAACGAACTAACTATGCTTTGCAACAAAATGGGAATCAGCATGTGGGAAGTAGTCGACGCGGCAAAAACAAAACCATATGGCTTTCAGGCTTTTTATCCGGGTCCTGGCCTTGGTGGGCACTGTATTCCGCTTGATCCTTATTATTTATCATGGAAAGCAAGAGAATATGGCTTCCATACGTCTATGATTGAGGCATCGGGGATGATTAATGACCGCATGCCTGAGTATTGTGTGGAACGAGCAAGCAAAATTCTGAACCGTTTAAAAAAAGCGATGAACGGTGCAAAAGTGTTGATTCTGGGTGTTGCCTATAAACAGGATATTGATGATTATCGTGAAAGTCCGGCTTTAAGAGTGATAGAGGTCTTAAAGCGAGAGGGTGCAGATGTGGAATTTTATGATCCGTGGGTAGCAAAATATAGAGAACACGGCGAAGTATTTTATGGGCTTACAGAACTTTCTGCGGAACAAATTAAACAAGCTGATTTGGTTATTGTGACAGCCGCGCACACCAATGTGGATTATGATTTTGTGGCAGAGCATGCTACAGCGATATTTGATACCAAAAATGCAATGAAAAACGTTCAAGAAAGAGACAACATCGAAGTATTATAGAGTTTGATGATGGAAAAGAGATAACAGATATATGAGTGATTTTTTTGTGCATGAAAGCAGTTTTGTTGATGATAATGTGACCATAGGAAAAGGCACAAAAATATGGCATTTTTGCCATGTCCAAAAAGGTGCGGTAATTGGAGAGGACTGCTCATTCGGTCAAAGCGTCAATGTGGCAAACAACGTTAAAATCGGAAGCTTTGTGAAGGTGCAAAACAATGTTTCGATTTATGAGGGCGTTGAACTTGAAGACTATGTTTTTTGCGGTCCGTCCATGGTTTTTACAAACGACTTGACCCCACGCTGTAAATATCCTAAGGGAGCGTCCGGTTATAAAAAGACTTTGGTTAAAGAGGGGGCTTCGATTGGCGCGAATGCAACAATCGTTTGCGGACACACGATTGGGAGAAATGCATTGATTGC
>JARBTU010000178.1 GCA_029240015.1 Oscillospiraceae bacterium
CAACGTTAAAATAATCCCCCGATATGCCTTTTACCAAAACCGAGCCAAAGCCTTGTATGCCATATGCTCCCGCTTTATCGAACGGTTCTCCTGTTACTATATATTCGTCAATTTCCTGTTGGTTCAGAGTATAAAACTCGACTTGGGTCTTTTGTACAAAGCAGTGTACTTGATTTTCAAAACAAAAACAAACCGCTGTCATCACTTCATGGATTTTCCCTGAAAGCGATTTTAACATTTCTCTTGCCTGTTTTTCATCTTTGGGGATGCCGAACACTTCTCCTCTTGGAGAAACGACAATCGTGTCACAGCCTATCACGACGCAATCCGAATGCTTTTCTGCAACACTCTTGGCTTTTTGTTTTGCCAAGCCAAGAACTAATTCTTGAGAAGCTACCTCTAAAGACAGGTCTTCCTCTTCCCCTGACGGAATAACTTCGAAAGATGGAAGGACCAGCTTTAACAACTCTTGTCTTCTCGGGGATCTTGAAGCTAGAATGTATTTTTTCATCCTCAAAACCCTCGATTAAATTTTTTATAAACCACAAGGCTTAGTATTACGCAAATAATTTGCGCAAGCGTAATATTCACCGAAAATCCAAACGAAAGTTTGATAACCGCCAAATCAAGCATCACAGGTGTTGGATAGCCGATACCAATCTGTTGTCCCCAAGAAAGCCATTCTAAAAAAGGAATAGGTTTACACGCATAACCAATAACCGTCCCCGCAATTACACCCGCCAAAAAGAAAAAAATCAGCAGAACGGTTCCCTTCCAGCCCATGCGGGCCTCACTCTTTGTTCTCATCAGCCGTTTCCGGTGGATCCGAATCCACCTTCTCCTCTCTGCGTTTGATCCAGTTCATCACATAATGTAAGTGTTGGCAGGATGACCGGCAAAATCACCATCTGAGCGATCCTGTCAAAAGGATTGATGGTGTGTGGAGTATCCGTAATATTGCAAACACTCACGATAAGTTCACCGCGGTAATCACTGTCTATCACGCCAACTCCATTGGCAAGAGCAATTCCAAACTTGGTGGCAAGTCCGCTCCTTGCAAAAACCAGTGCCACATAATCGTTACTTGACAAAGAAATTGCAAGCCCTGTTGGGATTTTTACAATCTGCCGCGGCATAATTTCTATGGATTCTGATAACAAAGCATACAGATCGTATCCCGCGCTTCCGCTTGTTGCTCTGGTTGGAATCTTCGCCTGTTCATTTAACTTTTTTACTTTAACCTCCATGTACACGGGCCTCTCTTTCTCATAAAACCCCGCGGTACAAAAGCCCGCGCGTAAAGTGTTGTGGTTTTCTATATCCGTTTACATAGTTTTCAATCACTCTTTGGCATTCAGCCTTGCTTTCAACCGTAAAATAAAGCGTCATAAAGTCAAACATGGAGAGCTCCTCCAGCCTGTCCGCCATATAAAGAACCTCGCTGTTCAAAACCTCGGAATATCCTTCAGCACAAGCAACTCGGAACACGCTGCCTCTTCTATCCACCAATGCGGATTGTTTTGCACAGTCCAAGCAGCTTTTTTGATTTTTGATAGGACAATTTCGTGTCAGCATCAGTGGTAGATAACCATATGCCATTACCCCAATAGGAACTGCTGTGCAAAGTTTTTTTGCTTGAGAAAGTTTGAGTTCGACCGAACAGGTCACATCAGAAAGACCAAACTCCTCAAGTTTTATTGCACTCATAGAATTTGTCACATTAAGACCAAATCCGCCAACGCATGCCCAGCCGTTTTGTTTTGCAAAATTTACTTGAGAAATATTTTGAGCCATCACGCATTTGAACCCTTGATTATAAAGGGATTCTACACGTTTTTTCATGCTCTCTTCCTGCCTGAACACTACTCTTGGAAGTTCAATGATACACTTAGCCTTAATAGATTCCAGCTCGTTCGGATTTTTCTCAATCTGATGCAAAGGCAAAATAATTTTATCAAGATAATTAATGTTTTCGAAGTTGATCTGCTTGATATCAGCAAACCTTGCGCGAAGGTTCGGAGTACTATTTATTTTTCTCTCCGACTTTTGGAATGCAAAATCCAAAAACTCTTTAGGCTTTGTTTCTCCTCGGATTTGCAGAATCTTATCACAGCATTCGCGCCTCAACGCATTCAATTCCGAAACAGGGACCATTATTCCATCGTCAATGTCCGTGTCAAACTTTGCAAGCCAAAATGGTGTCCCTCCAAGTTTTGAAAGAGAAGCTTGTGCACTTTCTTTGGTTGTGGATTTGCTGATAGCTTGTTGAGGCTCACTCCCCATGGCAACTGCTTGATTTCCATCACTATCGGTCACACAAAGCTGCGCTTTTTCCCCTTTTTTAAGTCTAAACTCAAATTCAAGTGCTATTCTTGGCGTTTCGGATTTATATGTATTTTGAATAGACTTAAACACACTGTTTGCAGAAACAACATCTTCTTTCTGTCTCGTTCCGAACATATCGGGAGAACGATTATCTTCAAGATACCCGTTGGTGAACCCGCTCCTCGAAAAAACAGCCCTGAGGGCATCCGTATCCACCTGCTTTTTGTCAAGCGCATTTCGATAAGAAGAAACCGCCGCCGCAACATACTCCGGTCTTTTCATTCTGCCTTCGATTTTGATGGACTTAATTCCAATCTTCAGCAATTCGTCCATTACATCAACGGCACACAAATCTTTCAGTGACAAATCATTTGCAGGCTTGTCCGTAGAAGAAAACGGCAATCTGCACGGCTGAGCACATTGTCCCCTGTTTCCGCTTCTTGAACCCAACATGGCGCTGAAATAGCACTGTCCCGAAACCGACATGCAAAGTGCTCCATGTACGAAAATCTCAAGTTCCAACGAGGTCGCTTTTGCCACATCCTCTATTTCCTTCAAAGACATCTCTCTTGCCAGCACAACTCTCTTAAACCCCAAAAACTCCATCAGCTTCGCTCCGTCGGGTGAGTGCACCGTCATTTGGGTCGAAGCATGCAATCTCATACTTGGGCAAGTCTTTTTAACGAGCTCTGCAATGCCTAAATCCTGAACAATCAAAGCATCCACGCCGCATTGTGCCGCAATTTTGATGTAGTTTTTTATCTGTTCAAGTTCTTCGTCAAATGCAAGTGTGTTGAGTGTCTGATAAACCTTCACTCCCCGCTCATGGCAGTACTTCACTGCCGCACAAAACTCCTCTTCATCAAAGTTATGTGCACTGCTTCTTGCACTAAACTGCTTTTGTCCCAGGTATATTGCATCTGCCCCACAGCGAACGGCTGCAGTGATACAATCGGGTTGTCCTGCAGGTGCCAATAATTCAATCGCGTTGTGTTTTATCATTAGTTTATTTGTCCCTTTAACGTAAAAAGCTCCAAGTCGGTTTTAAGCTGTCCAATTTCTCTGTTTTTATTTTCAAGCTCTTGTTTCATTTTTTCGACTTCCAGCCTTGCAGTTGCTGCTTCTTCCACATAGCTTGTAATCTGTGTCCTGATGTTGTCTATATCTGAATTTGTTTTCAAACTGTCGTCTATCAGCCCTAATCCTACTAAAACAGCCGCAGTCGTCGATGATATCGTGTCATTGCTATTCATCATCTCGTTAATTTTTTTATCGAGCTGTCTCGCAATTTCGTTCACATAAGCTGGGCTCTCTGTCGTTTGAAGCGAGTATTCTTTTCCGCACACATGAACTTTTACTTTATTGTAATTCATTATATTTCCCTCTTTCGCACAAAAATGCATATATACCTTATATTATAATACATTTGGACAACTAAAAAAAGATAGTTTGACAAAAAATAATATAATTTAATAACGTTTTTGACAGATTTTTCAACATAATTGTCCGAATTGCATACAATTCACAAGGCTTGCCCTATATCAAAAGCTTGCAAGATATCTTGCAAGCTTTTTTCTTTTAAAAATATTCCATCTTCACTTTTTTACCCATCTCGGCAACAAGTGCTGCCAAGTCTTTAATCAGATTAAGCTTTAACCCTAAACTGATCGGCATTTCCGGATTTTGATGCGCCGGATTGAGCGCCCGCCCAACAAGAAAATTCACCTGTGTGCTTTCCTGTAATATCATCTTCGCCAAAAGGGTAGCACCGTCTTTTTTGTTGAGCGTAAACGTATCCCACTTATCTTGAGATGCATCCTTGTGATTCTTGATGATTTCGAGTGCTTTCCCAAGTGTGAGGATTCCTTCTGTCACAAGGTCTATCCCCTCTATATGCCCAATCGGCGGGATAGCGGGGTTTTGGTAATCAATCGAAACCATCAATTCTTTACCTGTTTTCTTACTCACAATTTGAGAAGTTGTTCCTCCACACACTACTTTTCTGCCCTCTGCGTCCATCAGCTTGCTCACCACAATATCGTCTGACTTTTCATCCACAGGGGGCCCCACC
>JARBTU010000179.1 GCA_029240015.1 Oscillospiraceae bacterium
GAACCTCTTCTATTTTAACAAAACGAGGGCTTTTTTGATATACTCAAAGCTAAAGCAACGCTGTTACCCCACGTATAACGTGGGGATTATTTGTACATATAAAAAGCTGCATTACTTTATAAAGTAATGCAGCTTGGATTTGTATTTCATTCACGCTGTTGCCTTATTCCGCTCTGTTTGTTCCAACAAAAAATAGAGCAATGGTCCCCGGACCGGAATGTGCTCCCACAACAGGACCTACCGTGTTGATTATAAACTCTTTTATATTATATTTTTCTTTTACTTGTTTAGCAACATACTCCGCATCTTCTATGCAGTCCCCATGGCTGATATATACTATTTTATTAATATAACTGCCAAGCTTTGTCCCCATTTTTTCAACCAGCATATCTAAAGACTGTTTTCTTCCGCGAACTTTCGCAATAGGGATAAGCTTTCCGTTTTCGTCCACATGCAACACAGGTTTTATTCCAAGCATAGAACCAATAACCGCACTAGCTTTGGATACTCTGCCTCCTCTATGCAGATGATGGAGATCGGAAACAGTAAAATAATGAAGAAATTTTTGCTTATCACTTTCAAGCTTTTGAGCAACTTCTTTAATGTCAAGCCCCTGTTTTTTTAAATCAACAGCATAGTTGACGAACAAGCCTTCTCCCAAAGAGGCACAAAGTGAATCTATTGAGATAATCTGAAAATCAGGATGCTTTGCTGACAGCATTTCCGCAGCAATTCTTCCGCTGTTATAACTCCCGCTCAGCGCTGATGAGAAACCTATATATAACACATCTCTTCCGGACTGAATGATTTCCTCAAAAGCATCTTCTGCTTGCTCGGGCGAAATCATGGATGTCTTGGGCATACTGCCGTTACGCACTTTGTCATAAAATTCTTTTGGTGTCAGCGAATTTTGAATTGACCCGTCATAATCTTTGTCCTCAAGGCTGTACCCCAAATTGATTACGACAAGGTTGTTGTCCTTTACGTATTGCTCCGGCAAGTCACATGTTGAATCGGTCACGATAACAAAATCACGATTTTCCATATTTCCCTCCTGATTTATAAAAATTATAAGTAGTTTATATTATACTATTATAGTCAAAAATATTCAAGTGAATTCAAAACGTTATTTTCATATCATATCTTAACCTCGCTAGTATTTCCTTGTTTGCGAGACAAAAGGTATAATCAGAAATTTCTGAAATATCAATCCATTTTACTTCTTCATGAACATTTTTAACAATCTCCCCAGAGACAACGGAAGCATCAAAGAATGTGAAGTCAATCGGACCATCGTCATACTTGTAGGAAGTTTTCGCGAAAGCACTGTTAATCGTTATATTAAGTCCAACTTCTTCAAGTGTTTCTCTGATTGCACATTGCTCCAAGGTTTCCCCTTGTTCAAGCTTCCCACCCGGGAATTCCCAAAGCAATGGGTTCTTTGAATGTCTTGAGCGCTTGCAGATTAGTATCTTCCCATCCTTTTTAATAATTGCGACCGCAACCTGCCTTATTTTGTTTTTCATCTTTTTCTCATGCCTTTTTATAAAATCAAAATGGTGATTCCATCATTAAGAGACCTTACCTTTGATTTAATTCTTTTGTGCTTAAGCCCGTTTCTTACCATATCTCGCAAAACCGTTCCACCGGTATATCCATGGATAATTTGCACTTCTTTGACGCTGCCGTCAACTTTACTGAGGAACTGCTCCAAATATTTTCTTGCTGATTCTTTTGTCATATGATGAATATCGATTTCGACCTTTTGATTGGTGATGTAATTTATCATGAAACTATTCCTCCATAAAGCCAAAAATTAGATGTCACTCGCTATTTTTCGCTATACATACTATACAGATTGTAATATATCCCTCTTTTATCAACTAATTGTGCATGATTTCCCTGTTCTTCGATGCCGTTTTCTGTCAAAACAAGAATTTTATCCGCATTTCTTATCGTTGTCAATCTGTGAGCAATCGTAAAGGTAGTTCTTCCTTTTGCAAGTTCCTGCAAAGATTTTTGTACAATCAGTTCGCTTTCATTATCCAGAGCAGACGTTGCTTCATCCAAAATCAGAATCGGCGGATTCTTTAAAAATACTCTTGCAATACTGATTCGCTGTTTTTGTCCGCCTGAAAGCCTTACGCCACGTTCACCGACATAGGTTGCATATCCATCCTCCAATTGCATGATGAAGTCGTGTGCCCCTGCTTTTTTGGCTGCCTCAACCACTTCTTCTTTAGACGCCTCCGGTTTTCCATAAGCAATATTCTCATACACCGAACCCGCAAAAAGATAAACGTCCTGTTGAACCATTCCGATATTGGAACGGAGCGAAAACAGCGTGCAGTCCTTAATATCCTTATCATCAATAAGAATCCTTCCCTCTGTCACATCATAAAAACGTGGTATCAGGTTACAAAGCGTCGTCTTTCCTGCCCCTGACGGACCAACAACCGCAACATTTTCTCCTTTTGGAATATGTAGATTAATTTCAGAAAGGACTTCATCATTTTCCTCGGAGTACTTAAAACTTACGCTTTCAAATTTGATGTCGCCTTTCACATCTTCCAAAACAACTGCATTTTCACTGTCTTTTATCAAAACAGGCGCATCCATAATCTCAACAAATCGCTCTACCCCTGTCATTCCTCTTTGGAACTGCTCCGCAAACTCCACAATTCGGCGAACAGAAGCAAGTAATGTGGTCACATATAAAAGGTACGCCATATAGTCGGCAACGGTGATATGCCCGTCAATAATAAACAATGCACCTGCAATAGCAACAACAATATACATGATTCCGTCAAATACCCTCGTCGTTGTCTGGAATCCAGCCATATACCGATACATAACCTTTTTTATCTTTAAAAATGCCTTGTTTCCTTTTGCAAACTTTTCTTCTTCTACGCTCTCGTTCGCAAATGATTTAACAACGCGAATTCCAAGCAGACTGTCTTCTACCTGTGAATTGAGTTCCCCAAGCTGAACTCTTGATTCTCTAAAAGCCCCTTGCATTCGTCTTCTGAAATATACAGTGCAGATAAGCATAATCGGTATGAACACAAAGATGATTAAAGTCAGCCAAATATTAATGCTCCCCAGAATGGCGAAGGCAACAGTTATTTTTAAGGCAGCGATAAAAAATTCCTCAGGACAGTGATGTGAAAACTCGGTAATTTCAAACAAGTCGCTGGTGATTCTCGCCATAATTTGACCAATCTTAGATTGATCATAATAAGAATAGGAAAGCTTTTGAAGGTGCGCAAACAAATCTTTCCTCATATCCGTTTCAATTTTGGCTCCCATTACATGTCCGATATTCGCCATATAATAGTTCGCCGCCGCGTCTATAATACGCAACAGGACATAAAACACCCCTATAGATAAAACAATTTGCACCGTGAGAGATGGCAAATCATTAATTGCTTTGCCTGTGATAAAGCGCACGATAAGCGGCAGAACGAGCTCACATATGGTGGTTAAAGAGGCGCAAACCAAGTCAAGAACCAAGATCCACTTGTATTTTTTAAAGTAAGGCGCAAATCTTTTGATTAAGCTAGAGTAATTCATTTCCGTTATTTTCTTTCCTTTTCTTTTTGATAATATACTAATTTATTATACAACTTCCTCTGATAAAAGTACAGGTATGAAAATAATTATTGTATGAGTTTACATATACATCCGTATTGTGTATAATTGCATTAGCGAAGGGGGTGCTATTATGAAAAAGACCTTTTCTGTTCTAATTATGTGTGTTCTGTTACTTACCCTTGTTTCATGTAATCGTCCTACTCAATATGTAGATGTTGCTTCATTCCACTTTGAAAGCTCAGAACTTATTGAAGATAAAACCATCACAAAGACTTCAGATTTTGTAACAGATAAAGAAATCGCTATCAATGTAGCAAAAGCTTTCGTATCTGAAAGAGAATATAAGAAAATCGATGTAAGTTATGATGACAAAAGTGCTGTTTGGCTTGTATCATTTATGCCAGATAAAAATATTGTTGGTGGAAGCACCAGTGTATATATTAGTCGCGATGGGAAAATACTAATGGTAAAACTTGGCGAATAGTTTATGCGCAGTTATAGGACTTTAAAAAAGATAGAAAAAGAGGAAGAAGCATAGCTTCTTCCTCTTTTTCTATCTTTTTATTCAACAATTCTGAACGTTACAATTTCAAACGGTTTGACCGAAACAGTAATCTGATTGTCCTCGCAGGAGATTTCTTCCATATCATCTTCCTGCAGATTGCATCGATATACTTTGGATACATTGGTTGCAAAATGAATGGTTGCCTGTGTAAGTGCATTCTGATACTCATACATTCTGACAATATAGCCATTTTGATTTTCCGCTTTCTTAACCGTCTCAACAATCACATTCTCG
>JARBTU010000180.1 GCA_029240015.1 Oscillospiraceae bacterium
TTGCACTCATAGAGTACCCTTTTCGCCAAGGCTTCAAGGTCTCCCGTGTATTCATCCAAAAATTCAATAATGATTCTGTGAGAATATTTATAGTTTTCACTGCATATAGAAATCACTTCCACCATGGAATCTTCGTCGCCTAAAACAGATAATGCCATGGAGGCGCTGTATGCAAGGTCTTTGTTCCCCGAATAAATATATTTCTTAATGACAGGAACCTGATCTTCTATTGAGAAAGCAGCAATTTTTAAGCAAGAATAAGCTTTTTCGTAAGCCGTTCCTGTTTTTAAGAGCTCAATAAAGCATTCTATCGGCTCTACTTTTTCATAGAGATAAACAACCGACCTTTTGTCATCCTCCGATGCCTCATCGCTTGTAATCAATTCTAAAATCAGTTCCGCCAAAATATCAATTTTAAGAATATTTCCCCGGACATAGTCCTTCACCTGTTCGACTTCGTCCTCAAGACAGTCTTGATTCGGCGCACTCATGACAGAAACAATCATTCCACTTAATACTTCAGTGATCCTCTTTTTATTTTTAATGTTTGACTCTTGCTTGACAGAAATGAAATAGAGCCAAAAAACCTGAACTATGATAATCAATATGGCGATACAAATCAGCGCAATCGCAATGTACTCGTAATTCATTCATTTGCTCTCCTCATTCCGTTAATTAAAAAACCTTAAAATATTTAAACAAGATATTGAAACTCTGTTTTTTGCGAATAACACAACTTGGTTTCTCCCAATTTTGCCATGTGAACTTTTTATATCCTGTTGATTGTTTATCCAGTGGAAAAATATAGGAAGTATCTTTTGTTTCTTTATCTGCAATCAGCAACGAAAAAAGAATGCCGTCCGTGTTTGTTGTCTGAACAATCGAATCTTCTTTTTCGATTTGAGCTTTTGATCTTGTGTCATTGATAACCATTTTCTTGGAGGGATTCACAAAGTTAATCAAACTCCACGGAATTCTCAGATTAATGGTTGAACCCACTTGATAGAAGTTGTTGTTGGATTCGTCATACGTTCCGTATTTGAGCGTTGCGATATAATCAAAACTTGCTTTATAGGATTCTTTAGAAGAAAACTGCCCCCTATTTCTATTATAACTTTTTGCAACATAAATAGAGGCGGAATTCTTGCTCTCAAATTTAACGACATATTCCATACCCGAAAGACCGGTGGCAAAATACTTCGCATCATACAAATATTCGCCGTTGTTCCTTTGATAAGTGTCTAATCCTATAATAAGCTGCTCTCTATCATAATCCACCACTTTATCGAGCACAATTGTCATATACACAAAAGCCTCATCATGAGAAATCTGCATTTCTTTTAACTTATCATTGTCTTTCAGACTTAATTCGATGTCATTGGATTTTTTAGGATTCACAGCGAGAACCCCTTCATTTTGTGTAGGGTCAAGCGTATTCTGCCACAAGGCATTATCCCTTAAAGGAACAACAAATGGTTTCATATCTTCGGCACAGTTGGTCCAGCTGTCGTTCAAATCACTGATTAATCCGCCTAAAAAATTCTGGCTGTTGATCGATTTCAGCATCCGCACAAGGCCTTCACCCTGCTGCTGTTCCGTCAGTCCATTGACGGAATTCTCTTTTTCAAAAGCATTCATGTTGGTAGATAAACCAAAACCGTCAATCAGCAAAGGATATGTTTTTTGTTGAGACTTAACAGTGTTAATATATCCTCCGTAAGCAAAAGTCCCAGCTTCGTCCTTATATGATTTAAAGCTCTCGGTGTTATTTAGAAAAACAGCGTCGGACGGGCTGAGTTTATAAGAAATGAAAAAAGCATCTTTTGACTTTGGTGTGGTTTGAATTCGGCTTACATCAAATTCGCTCTGTTCGTTGTTTAAGCTCCAGTCCATGGAAGGAAGAAGTTCCGCATTTCCATGTGCGCCCACTGGGGCTATATATCCATATTTTTTTTGCTGAACCCCATAAACAGAATCGCATACAAATGCCATTAGTGCTTCAGATGCGTTGCTGGAGCAACTTAAATATTCTCCTGAAAATTGATAGCTAGGATAGTTTTTATTAATCGATGTAATCACATTCATTGATGTATCTATTTCCACAGTATATGAAAGCAGATATTTTGAAACATCGTTAACGTAAGTGCCTGCTTGCCGTTTTCCCACTGCCGGAACTTCCGCCTTCCCATGGACAGCATCTACAATGTATTCAATATTTTTTTTCAGTTCCGTCCGGGATGCTTCTCCAAGTATTGTTTCGGCATTAACGTTGGTTGGTGTCACGACGTTTTGCATGAAGTAGATTGCTTTATCTGCATGGGATAAATTGTATTCATAAAGCGCACGGTAAAACTCCGGCGGCATCAAATCATATACCCTTACGCAGTTCCCACCGATTTCAGCCACAGAATCAAGGAATTCCTTATAGACATTAATGTCTCTTGTGTATTTGTACGGCTGATCTCCCGGCAGTAAGCCATTGATATTGAATCCTTTGAGTTTAAATGTTTTCCAATTTCCATCTACTTGATACTCTATTTTTTTTGAGCTGATTTTTGAAACTGCCTGAGTATTTATTTTCGGCTGCAGTACGGAGTTTCTGGAATCATAAGTTTTGTACAGAATCTTTTGCATAAGGGGCATATAAAAATTCCAGAAAAAATTTGTGATGTCACCCTTTCTATCATAAGAAAAAAGGCGATATAAGCTACTGGAGAACAAAAATTTCGGATATCGTTCCTTTGCAACATAATCATTAAAATCTCCGCTGAAATAATAAGCAGGAGCTTTGCTCGCGACCTTTCTGGTTATGGCGGGAAAAGTCAGCGTACTCAAAATCTTCTGGAATTTTTGTTTCCCTTTCTCATTCAGTGACAGTTTATATTCCGCAATCACATCGGTTCCGTAATCAGCACTTGTCACTTCAAACCAGCTATAGTAATTTTGCTTTAGCTTTCCAAACTGTTTTTGATAATCTTTTGTAATTTCTATCGTCATGGAGTTTCCTTCAAAATCCACGCCGGACTGTAAAACAATCAGCTCATCCTTCTGAGAAGATAGAATAATACCTGAACCGCTGTAATTCCATGCTTTACCGTACTGTCTCTCATAGAGTGTAAGAACCCATTTTGGAATATCGGTCAAATCTTTCATGTCTGCGACATATCTTCCAACCCATCCTGTACTCTTCATTCCAAACAGCTTTTGCATCTCTGTTTTAACAGAATCTTCTGTCTCACCCGATGCTATATTAAATTCCCCTATCAACGTGCTTCCATTGGCATGAGCAGTAGATGCCACTGCAATATTTTCATACGATATCCCGCTATCACCCTGCTTGTTTGCTTCATCCCCGTAAGCATCTGCTAAATAAACCATGTCGGGGGTCTTCGCAAGAGACTTGAGGTCCCTATTAACAATATTCCTTTTTTCATCAAGAATCGGCCCGTAATAATCTGTTCTGTAATCATAAGCTTCTTTAGAATCTTTTTTGACATACCTTTGTTGATTAAGAATCCAAAAAAATCCGATGTGTTTTCTGTAATCACTCGCAATATTATTGTATCTGTCCGTTTGATTCGCCGGAACCGTCTTATTAAGGAGCACGATATCCAAAGGCTTCTTAGGAATCACATGCCACCCTGCAAACAATATAATGATAAATAACAATACAATTGCAGGAAGCACATAATAAATTTTTAAAAATTTCTTCAAGCCCTAACCCACCTTTAAAAAATGATGTTTTAACTGCCGCTGATTTCTGTGATTCTATCCTTGCAACAATTAAAAGCTTCAACAACTTCCGGATCAAAATGTTTCCCGGACTCACTATTGATGTATGCATACGTATCCTCGATGCTCCAAGCTTCTTTATAAGACCGTTCAGACACCAATGCGTCAAACACGTCCGCAATAGCCGTTATTCTCGCAAAAATATTGATTTCTTCTCCTTTTAGCCCGATATAACCTTCTCCGTTCCACTTTTCATGATGTTGCTGGGCAATTAGTGCACCGATTTTCATCAGTCTTCCCGGGGATTTCGCCATAATGTTATACCCATAAACAACATGGTCCTGAACGATTCTATATTCTGAGTCAGAAAGTTTGCCCTGTTTCCCCAGCAAGTGTGTAGGGATGGCAAGTTTCCCGATATCATGCATAATCGAAGCTTTTTTCGCCATATTGACTTCATTTTCGTCCATTCCCAGTTCTTCACATATAATACCCACATATTGAGAAACACGTAAGAGGTGCTCGCCTTCTCCATGATTTTTTTCTTCAACGATTTCTGCCAGATTCATAAACACGCTTTCCTGCGTTATTGCCATGTCGTTTTTAAGTCTCATATTATCAATGGCAAC
>JARBTU010000002.1 GCA_029240015.1 Oscillospiraceae bacterium
ATAAATTTAAAAATATAGAAGATAAAATTTAAACTAGACAAAAAAAGAATAAAAGAACGCCATCCCAGATTTTGGGTGGCGTTCTTATTAGCTTATTGGGTGGTTAGTATTTTTAATTGGAAGAAGTCGGGTTAACAGAGGAGGTCACTTCATCTGTATCAAACATGTCCGGGAACAAAAGCTTGGCGATGGAATCAATGGAATCGTTTATTCTGGAAGACTGCACTTCAAAAAGCGATGCATCCAACGAATAGACGTTGGATTTTTTGACCGCTGAAAAATCTTTATATTGTTTATTTTTTTGTAAATGTTCTTTATAATATGGTTTGGTCAAAAAGATGATGTCAGGATCTTTTGATTTTAAGTCTTTTAAATCCGCGCTGTAATTCTCAGTGTCTGTGGCAACATTGTCTCCAAAGAGGGAGAGAACGGCACTTTCAAAGGTATCATGTGTGGCAATGGTTCCTCCGTCCAAGGCAATCGTGTACATAAAGGTGGATTTAGGTAGTTTGATTTTGGCGGTGACTTCATCAACGTGATTTTTTATGACAGAATACACCTTTTGGGATGTTTTAGGACCATCAATCATTCCATCAAAAAGAGTGGCTATGGAGGTGTAATTCTTAAAAAGCTCATCAAAGCTTTTGGCCATAGGAATTACAAGCAACTGGATTTTGGCTTCGCTTAATAAATCGACGTCTTTTTTTGCCAGCGGACTTTGGGTAATCAGCAGCTCCGGATTTTGCTCAATAATTTTTTTGATATCAGGGTTCGCGCCGCTCCCAATCGACGGGATATCGGACACAGCTTCAGGATATTTGCAGTCATCTGTCCTTGCAATGAGTGCTTTTTGATATCCGAATTCAAAGAACAGCTCTGTAATATTGGGGGAAAGTGAAATAACTGCCGCAGGTTTTTGTGTAACCGTAATATTATTAACCGTTGCAGGATAATTTTCCGGAGCAATATTAATATCATCATTTGATGCATCACATCCGGATAGACCCAACATCAGTAAAAGTGTTAATGCCAATAAAAAAGCTTTCGTCCGCATCCTATTCATCCATTCTTGCCTTCTGCGCGCTGGCAAAGTTATTTGTTGATAACACTTAATCTTGCCATGCGCAGGATAAACAATGACAAGATAATGGGTCTCAGGAATTATTCGATCGGGAGGTCCAACTCAAGCCTTGCTTGAACATGATCAACATACTGTTTTGCAAGTCTTGGTGTTCTTCCGCTTTTTGCAAGTGCAAATCGCTCTGCGCCTTTTAGCAAAAGATCTCGGTCAATTTTTAGATCCCTGTCTAGTGCAATCGATTCCACAATAGCCAAGAAGTTATCCTTGTTTGGCATTAAGAAAGTAAGACTTAATCCAAAGCGGTCAGACAAAGACAGATTTTCGTCAATCGTGTCTGCTTTATGGATTTCGTCCCCTTCGCGGGCAGAAAATGTTTCTTTAATCAAGTGCCTTCTATTGGAAGTGGCATAAATAACAATGTTCGGAGGTCTCTTCACGAGACTTCCTTCCAAAACAGCTTTTAGCATGCCGAAGTTGTCGTCATTTTCGTTAAACGTCAAATCATCAATAAAAATAATGAATTTTAAAGGGACGCTTGCTATCTGTTCAATTAAAGTTCCAAGACCGAAAAGATGACTCTTATCTATTTGAATCATACGCAAGCCTTGTCCCGAATATTCGTTCAACAGTGCTTTTACGGTGGAAGATTTTCCTGTTCCGCGGTCGCCATACAATAAAACGTTGTTACACGGCTTTGAATGAACAAAGGCCAACGTATTTTCGACAATCTTTCTTCGCTGAACTTCGTATTGCTTCAAATCGGACAGTTTAATATCGTCGGGATCTGAAACAGGCTTTAGAATATATTCATGATTCTTTTTAACAAAGCTGAATGCTTTATATTTTGCAAAATCCCCAACACCGTTGGAACGATAGAATTCCGCAAGTTTTAAAAGGTTGTCTCCCCAGCAGCCCTGCGTGCTGTAAATCGCGTGTTTGCTTGCAAAATCGGGCAAAAGCTCAACATATTCCCGTTTGTCTGGGAACTGTTCTCCCATTGCGTCTTTGATGTCGCGCGAGGTAATTAATGATAAAGCATAAAACGCATTGATATCGGTTGTTGCAGAATTTTTTATATATGTAGGAATTTTAAAAAAGTTGTTTTTTGAACATTCCCTCGTGAAAATATTGTCATGATACAAGATAAAGTCGAACAAATAATCCGGGAAGTTGCCCATAAACTTAGAATGATAGAGGAAGTGACAAAAATCCGAATAATAGCGTGCAGCGTTATAGAAGTTTGCATCATCGTCATAGATGTTGACCAGTGTGTAATGAAGATACTCAAGAATTTTGGTTTCCACATCGTTGTCAAATTCGGTTATCTTCGTATAGATACTTAGGTTGTATATTAAAAAATCCGCTGTTTCAAGCTTTTTTAGGTTGCTTTCCATTTATATTCTCCCATATCTGATAATTAAGTTAATAATACCTATTTTAACTCTTTTTTTGACAAAATGCAATGGAAAAAGGTTTAAACATTTGTTAAGATGGCATTAAAAAACCAAAATATCAATAATGGCTTTCTGTTTGTAAAATTTAATACTTTAACGTGTTAAAACGGCACTATATTTAGTGGATTTTACGTTTTTTGGATAAAAGATTTTAAAACTATTGACGGAACAAGTGTTTTAATTTTATAATAATAAAGTATCTATTTATTAATGATATATCTAAAAGATGATTTTATAATAGAAATAATGAAAGGTGGATGCGTATGATGAATGTGGCTCAAGCGATGACTAAGTGTTTGGAGCTTGAAGGCGTCAAAGATATTTTTGGGTATCCCGGTGCTGCGATTTGCCCTTTCTATGATGCGCTGATTTCTTCAACCATAAGACATATCCTTGTAAGACATGAGCAAAACGCTGCACATGCTGCAAGCGGATATGCAAGAGCGACAGGGAAGCCCGCTGTCTGTGTTGCAACGTCAGGACCGGGCGCTACCAATCTCATTACGGGGATTGCGACTGCATACAGCGATTCCATCCCGATGGTTGTAATTACCGGACAAGTTTCGACTGAACTTTTGGGAAGAGATGTTTTTCAGGAAGCTGATATTACAGGATCTGCGGAACCTTTTGTAAAACACAGTTATCTTGTTAAAAATCCGCGGGAAATTCCAAGGATATTTAAAGAAGCTTTTTATATTGCAGGGTCGGGGAGACCCGGGCCTGTGTTAATTGACATTCCTGTTGATGTTCAAAAGGCGGAGATCGATTTCGAATATCCGAAAACAGTGGATATTCGAGGATACAAGCCAAGCATCAAGGGACATCCTTTGCAAATAAAACGTGTAGCCGAGGCAATCAAATTGGCAAAAAAACCGATTATTTGTGCTGGAGGCGGGGTTTTTGCGACCGATGCAAAGAGCGTGTTGGTTGAGTTTGCCGAGAAATATGATATCCCTGTCGTAACAACCATGATGGGGATTGGCTGCATTCCGTCCAAGCACCCGCTTCATTTTGGGATGCTTGGTACACACGGGAAGAAAGTTGCAAATCTTGCAATCAACGAGTCGGACTTGCTCATTTTAATCGGTGCAAGAGTAGGAGACAGAGCGGTGACAACCCCAGGGGTGTTGGAAAAAAGAACAAAGATTATCCATATAGACGTTGACCCTGCCGAAATAGGCAAGAATATGGACGCTCAAATACCGCTGGTTGGAGATGCAAAAGTCATTCTTGGTCAAATCATCAAATCTTTGGACGAGACCGATAAACATACAGAATGGATTTTCAGACTTAATGAGCTGAAATCACAAGAAAAAATTGTGGATGGCACAGATGGAATTAATCCTAAACGATTTTTGCAGTTGCTCTCTTCAAAGGCGGATGAAAACTGCATCGTTGTTGGGGACGTTGGACAAAACCAAATTTGGACAGCGAACCACTTTGAAATCAAAAAAGGGCGGTTTGTCACGACCGGAGGAATGGGAACAATGGGCTACTCTGTCGGAGCAGCTATAGGGGCTAAAACAGCTAAGCCTAAAAAACAGGTTTTCGCTATTTGTGGTGACGGAAGTTTTCAGATGCAGATGATGGAGCTTGGGACGATTTGTCAGCATGATATTCCTGTAAAGATTATTATCATGAAGAACAATCGTCTTGGAATGGTTCGTGAGCTTCAGAAGAACCTCTATCACAATAATCTGACAGCTGTATTTTTGGACGGCAGTCCTAATTTCGTAACGATAGCATCCGCATATGGAATCAAATCCAAAAGCATAAACCGATTGGATCAAGAAGAAGAAGCAATCAATGAAATGCTCCAGTGTGACGGACCTTATTTACTGGAATGTGTGATAAATCCTGATGAACCAACGCTATAAAGGATAGGAAGATCGTGATTATGAAGCATACAATATCAATCCTTGTAGAAAATCATCCCGGGGTATTGTCGAGAATATCAGGGCTTTTTGCGAGAAGAAGCTTTAACATCGAAAGCCTTGCTGTGGGTGTGACCGACGACTCAACGATTTCAAGAATAACCATTGTGGTTGACGGAAACGACTATACTGTTGAACAGGTTGAAAAGCAGCTGAACAAGCTCATTGATGTGATTAAGCTTAAGACACTGACGCCCAGTGAGACCATAAGCAGAGAGCTTATGCTTGTCAAGGTTTCCGCCAATTCGAGCGACCGCGGAGACATTATTAACATTGTAAAAGTGATGGATGCGAAAATCTGTGACATTACAAGGACTACAATGACGATTGAGGCATCTCAGACGACGGAGAATCTTGATAATATGCTTGAAATCCTTAAACCATACGGGATCAGAGAGGTTGTCCGAACAGGAACCATAGCGGCACAAAAAGGAAGCGACACCATAACCGCGAAAAAATAAAACAGGGTACAATCTGAACAAAATCAGATTTATTAATAACATAACTGTGAACCGCACAAAGAGTTTTACCCTTTGTGACGGAATGGAGGTAATAACGATGGCAAAGATTTATTATGAAAGCGATTGTAACCTAGGTTTACTAGATGGCAAAACAGTGGCTGTTATTGGTTACGGAAGCCAGGGTCACGCACATGCACTTAACCTACATGAAAGCGGAGTGAATGTGATTGTTGGACTTTATGAGGGAAGTAAATCCTGGGCGAAAGCAGAGGCTGCCGGTTTGAAAGTAGCAGTTGCTGCGGATGCTGCAAAAGCTGCTGATATTATTATGATACTAATCAACGACGAAAAACAAGCGGATCTTTACAAACAAAGTATTGAGCCAAATCTTTGTGCTGGAAAGACACTTGCATTTGCACATGGATTTAACATTCACTTTGGACAGATTAATCCTCCTGCTGACGTTGACGTGATTATGGTTGCACCTAAAGGACCTGGGCATACAGTAAGAAGTGAATATGTTGCAGGAAAAGGCGTTCCTTGTTTGGTTGCTGTTCATCAGGATGCAACAGGAAGAGCATTGGACATAGGACTAGCTTATGCTGCAGGTGTTGGTGGCTCCAGAGCGGGTGTACTTTACACCACTTTCAGACAAGAAACCGAGACAGACCTTTTTGGTGAACAAGCTGTTCTTTGCGGAGGTGTTACGGCTTTAATGAAAGCTGGATTTGAAACACTTGTAGAAGCTGGATATGCTCCTGAAAATGCATACTTTGAGTGTGTTCACGAGATGAAACTGATTGTAGATTTGATTTATAAAGGCGGATTTTCAAATATGAGATATTCCATCTCTGATACAGCAGAATACGGTGATTATGAGATTGGAAACCGTATTATTACAGAAGAAACCAAGAAAGAAATGAAGAAAGTTCTGAAAGAAATTCAAGACGGAACATTTGCCCGCAACTGGATTACAGAAAATAAAGTAGGAAGACCTCATTTTATTGCAACAAGACGTATTGAAAGTGAGCATCAGCTCGAAAAAGTTGGAGCAGAGCTTCGCAAAATGTATTCTTGGAACGAAGATAACGACAAATAAACTGTAAATTTAAAAGCGCTGCTTTGAAGCAGCGCTTTTTTGATGAGAGTTAAAAGTTATTCATAAATTCTTATACTGGCGATTACTTTCCCTAATAGAGAAACATCATTAATAATAATAGGTTCAAAATCGTCGTTTTCAGGTTGTAAGCGAAAATGCCCGGCTTCTTTATAAAAACGTTTTACAGTAGCTTCATCGTCAATTAAAGCGACAACGATGTCATCATTGTCAGCGTGAGATTGCTTTCTTATGATAACAATGTCCTGATCCAAAATTCCGGCTTTGATCATGCTGTCGCCACGAACCCTCAAGGCAAAGAGATCATCAGGGTCCCCGTGATATCCGGAATATGAAATATATCCGTCAATACTCTCAATTGCGGTAATGGGAACCCCTGCTGTTACAGTGCCCAAAATGGGAACGGAAGCAGAGTTCTTGTGGGGAAGTTTAATGGTTCGGTTTTGGCCGTCCAGTTTTTCAATCAACCCGTTCTCACAAAGTTGGTTCAAATATTTATGAACAGTGGATGTCGATTTGATTTTTAGATCAGAACAAATTTCACGAACTGTAGGCGGAATATCATCAACTGAACGAAGCTTTATGTAATCGTATATTCTTTTGGCAGTTTCGTGGAGCATTTTCGTTACCTCCAAAATATTATTTTCTATTGCTGTGTTTATATTATATCACAAATTCTTTACAATTTGAGTAGAAAATATACGATTTATTTAAAGTTATTATAAATAAGTTAAAAGTTATAACTTATTTATATTGCTATTCATGTTAGATGAAACAGATAAACTAGGTTTTAATAGGCGATAAATTAACCTCTTAGAAAAACTAAGAGGTTA
This sequence comes from Oscillospiraceae bacterium, assembly GCA_029240015.1. GTDB lineage: Bacteria > Bacillota > Clostridia > Oscillospirales > Ruminococcaceae > JARBTU01. The sequence goes on from JARBTU010000002.1 coordinate 6,881, forward strand.
TTTTACTGCATATTTGACTCTATGGTTTATGGATTCGTGCAAACTCCGTTGGAGTTGAATTTATAGGTTTTCTTGCCAATTTTCTTTGATGTGTTAGAAAGCATTTTACCACTGCCGTCAAAGTAATACCATTTCCCACTTGACTTAGCCCAAGCATTGGTTTTCATTGCGCCGCTGCCGTCAAAGTAGTACCATTTCCCACTTAACTTTACCCAAGCATTGGTTTTCATTGCGCCGCTACCATCAACGTAATACCATTTCCCGCTTGATTTAACCCAAGCATTAACTTCCATTGCGCCTTTAGAGTCCAAATAATACCACTTTCCACTTGAATTTACCCAACTGTTTTTCTTTAACATGCCTTTCACATAGCCATACCATTTTCCGCTTTGTTTTTTCCAACTTACAGTAGGTTCGATTTTAACCGTGAAAGTTTTAGTGAATTTTTTGAGTACACCATTCTCATCACCATCTTCAGTGCCCAAAACAGAAAGCTTAGATAAACCTGAAAGCGGGATATCTATACCTAGATCTAGCACAAGTGCATAGCTAACTTGAATTTGAACAGTTCCGGCACTTTTTGCTTTATAAGTAGTAGCTGTTGAATTTTCTTTTTTAGTATTTTTTGAAGTTGAAACAAGCTTAGAGCCACTAATAACTTCAACATTCGATTGTATTTTGAAAAGTCCTTCAAGTTCTTGAGGCTCTTGTAGGATGCTGTATTTAGATAAGGTTGATTTAACATCAAAACTATCTCCGGCATATACCTTTGATGGAGCAGTACCTGCGAGTACAGGTTGGTTAACTTTAATATCAATGGCTACTTTTCCACTATATTTTTTATCTATTTCATAAGTTTCAAAATTCAGTGGACCAACGTTTACAGTAACCGTTTTGTTAAAACGTGTTGTGTTAAATATAGTTCCAATAAATAAGTAGGTCATGGTACCCGTTTCTGGGTTGTAGTATTTCATAAAGTTTAAAAAGCCGTCTTCCATTAAAAAAGAAGTTTCTGAAAATTCTGGAACATCAATTTCCCAATCGTTTTTTGCGTTCTTTACAACGATGTCTACTCGAGACAATTCGCCAAAAGTCAACTCGTTATCATATGACGTACTGATGGTAGGAGTTGCGGTTATCTCTGCTTTTGGTGTAACAGAAAAAGCTATTTCATCCAGAACTGTATTGCCTTTCATGAGCTTTGCAGTAAAATCCTTTTTTGTTTGATCTGTAAACTTTAAGCTTGCATTCAAACCATATATTTCGTCTTCAGTTTCAACAACTTTTTTAATGTCGCATCCTTGAGGAAAAGTATAAACAAGTTTATACTCCCCGGTCTCACTAAAAATATTTGATAGGTCGGTTCCTTCTTCAAAATTGCTGATTTCTATATTAAAGTTGCAAGTGTCTCCTACACGATAAATAGAATTGTCTAAAGGTTCGTAAGTATCGGTTGTAAGACTCAAATACATTTCACTTTCATTAAATACTTTGGTAGAAAATGTTTTGGTTGCAACAACAGCTCCTTTAGTAAGGGCGTTCTGTCCTTTAGATGCTTCAAAAAGTTCTAATTTAAACTGATAGTTACCTTTTTGCCCATATTCAAAAGTTGCATAATAATCCATTATAGACATAGATTTTAAATAGTGGCTGGATTCTTGGAATGCGTTTAGCTTTAATCCTGAAACATTAGTAAATTTAACCGCATATTCTTTGTCAGGCTTAGCCTTAATCATACTGAATCCGATTCCACTCTCGCTACCGACAAAAGATTTTTGTTCATAGTTTAAGATGACTCCGTAGTCATATGAAGCGTCCGCTGCATATGCAATCATTTGTGTTGCCAAAGTTTGAGTAATGCTAAGTGTCATCGCTAAAGTGAGGATTAATGCTAATAATTTTTTTTTCATAAATTCCCTCCGTTATTTTATCAACAAATGCTTGTATACTCTATAATAAGTATATCACTTATTGTATACTATTTTCGGAGTATGTCAATAGTTTCCATAAATATTATTGTGCCTATTTATGGATTTGTACAAACTCCATTCGTATTAAATTTATAGGTTGTTTTGCCAATTTTTTTGGAAGTGTTGGAGAGCATTTTTCCACTGGCATCTACGTAATACCATTTCCCGCTTGTTTTGATCCAGGCACTTGTTTTCATTACGCCTTTTTTGTCTACATAATACCACTTGCCGCTTGATTTGACCCAACTGCTGGTTTCCATTTTTCCGTTTTCGTAATAGTACCATTTTCCTTTTTGTTTTTTCCAGGTTGAAGATGATTCGATTTGGATGGAAAATGTTTTTGTAAATTGTTTTACAATAGACTCTTCGTGGTAACCCATGTAGTCAAATGAATCAATTATTGAATAAATAACCTCAATTTGAACGATTCCTACGCCTTTTGATTTAAAAACAGTTGATGTGCTGACTTCGTTTTTGTTATTGTTTGTAATTTCGAGAAGATTGGAGCCTTTCTTTACTTTAACATCTGATTTTAACTGATAATCACTCCATAAATCTTTATCCAGCTCCAAAAGAGCTGTGCTAAGTTTAAAGCTATCACCGAGTTTTGCAGTGGAAGGAACGGAGCCGAATATTTTCGGCTGCTCAATTTTTATATTAATATTTTTATTTTCGCTGTACTTCACGATTCCACCATTCTTTGGATCATCTTCGATAATGTTGATTTCTATTGCTTGATTATAGTTTTCTGTTTCATAGAAACTACAATAGTAATCATAAGTGTATGTACTTGTTTTTTGATCATAAAAACTATATGATTCGTAAAACTGCTCCTTATTATAATCTTCGTCATAAAATTCGGGGATTTCGATAGTCCAGTCGCGACGCATATTTGTGACTGTAATGGTCAGTTCGGATGTTTCGCCGAATTTGATTTGGCTATTATAATTTAAAGATATTTTTGGCTTTGCTGTAATTTCGGGAACAGGAGTAACTGAAAATTCTATCTTATCTAAAGAAACATTATTTTTCAACAGTTCAAAACTGAAGTCATTCTTTGTTTGATTTGCAAATTTACAGCTTACAGAAATAGAATAGATTTCATTTATTCCGTCAAGATGCTTACTGATTTTACTTCCCTCGGGAACAGTGCATGCGAGACTGTAGTCACTGTTGCTATCAAAGATACCGGTTAAGTCGGTGCCTTCTTTAAAATTTAAGATTTCTATTTCAAACTCATAGACTTCTCCAACATGAAAAATAGTTTGGTCCGCTCCTACAGAAGAAGAGTACTCTAAATAAGACCTGTTTTTGTCATACACTTTAGCGCTGATTGTGCGAGTTACTACTAGGGTTCCTTTTTCTGCAGCATTTTGTCCTTTTGGCGCCTCATACATTTCTAATATGAACTGATGCAATCCTTTGTGCAGATAAGAAAAAGAAGAGGTGAAATCCAGACATAGGTATTCCTTATCAAGGTTAAATGTATCCGTTTTATTTTCTAAGTAATTGGCGGTAATGTTTTTTATCTTAACGGCATACTCTTTGTCCTGTTTAAGGTTGGATGCATAAAATGTGATTTGTTCATATTCGCCTACAACAGCTTTATTATCATATGATACCTCGATCCCGTAATCATAAGGTGATTGAACTTCCTCAGGTACTGCGGCAAACGAAGTCAGCGGGGCTTGTATAATTCCCGTGACAATTGCAAATGTGGTCAACAAAGATAATATTTTCTTTTTCATAAATTCCCTCCTATTTGTTTTATATGTAATGTTATCATTTTATAATAACTTTAAAAAATGTCAATAGTATCCATGTTTTTGAAAAGGTATATTTTAAAGGAAAAATCGAATAAAATTTTATTCGATTTACAAAAAATGATATCATTATTTTTAAATTATGGTATAATAAAAGATAATATTGTCTTTATATTCTGTTTTTATATCATTCACTGTGTATGGGGGTCATTATGAAATATCTCTCTATTTTTGTTTGTACTGTTGTTTTGGCGGCCTTTACAGGTTGTTCTTATAATGGATTCACAAGCATAGACGCCGCATTGTCACCTCCAAGACTTACCGAAGAACAGCATCTGATATATGGTGCTTTGGAGCAGTCTGTCGGCAAAGATATAAAACTTAAATATCCCAAAGCGGGTGAGAACAGGTCTGCTTTTGTCATTGAAAATATTGATGAAGAGCCAACAGAGGAAGCAATTGTATTTTATGAATCGCTGGATAAAAGTGTAACAAACAATCCAAATGTTAAAGTTAATATTCTGGACAAACAAAATGATCGCTGGAAATCCACCTCTGATATTGTTGGAGAAGGAGCGGAAGTAGACAAGGTCGCTTTCGGCAGGTCTAATAAATTTGACAAGTTTTTTATCGTCATAGGCTATAATATTGTAAATCAGGCAGACAAGGTTTTTAAGGTTTACTTTTATGAAAACGGAAAACTGAAGGCACAGTATTCGCAGGGATATTCCGTTTTTGAGGTCATGGACCTTGATATGGACGGCGATGATGAGATTGTAGCCATTAATTCAGGTGTAATTAATTCAGGGATATATAAAGCTGGCCCTACTGCACAGATGATAAAATATACAGGTCAAGAGGGCGGCTTCGTTCTTAACAGTTATGCCAAGATGGATGTTTCGGTTTATTCATATGTAAATGTTCAAAAAGGCAGCATTTATCCAAGGAAAGCGGCGTTGTATCTTGACGGGCTTAAGGGTACAAATGTTTATGGAACAGAGGTTCTTTACTACGAAAATGTGAAGGGAAAGCCAACACTTTATAATCCTATCTATGACAGTAAGTCCAATAAAACCGAGCAAGTAAAAAGAACAGGGCAGACAAGTATGGACATCAATGATGACGGGATCATAGAGATTCCTTCATTGAATCCGATGCCCGGTTATGAGGAAGCGCTGGCGTCGCAAAAACTACAGTATACAACGTGGAATGATTTAGTTTATAATGACTTTAAAAAAGTTGTTACATCCTATGTAAACTCAAGCGACGGATATATTTTTAACGTTCCCGATCAGTGGGAAAAAAGTGTGACTGCGAAAAAGGATACGTTAAAAAATGAAGTAGTGTTTTTCAGATATAAGCAATCGTTGGAAAACGATCAGGATGTTGTTTTAAAGATTAAGACAATGAAGGTCAGTGAGGCTCAAAATGGGCTGCCGGAAGGATATATCAACATAAAATCGAATGGTCAGCTCGTTTATCTTGCCTATATTCCACCTTTGGCTGACAATAGCTTCAAACTGGATTCCAAACAGTTGGAGACCAGACTGATGTTGAATTAATAAATGAAAGTAAAAAGCATTTTGCATATTGGAGGTAGAATGGATTGAAAAGAATACTTGTTTGTGAGGACGAAGATGTAATCAGAGATTTTGTGGTAATCAATCTTCAAAGAGCCGGATATACTGTTGTAGATGTTTGCTGCGGAGAAGATGCGTTAAAGGTTTTTGATGAACAAAACGGGGATTTTGATATTGTACTTTTGGATATTATGATGCCGGGGATTGATGGATTTACGGTATGCAAAAAGCTCCGTGAAAGAACATCTACTTTGGGTATCATCATGCTGACTGCTAAAACACAGGAAATGGACAAAGTCGGCGGACTTATGCTGGGTGCAGATGATTACATAACAAAACCGTTCAGCCCGTCCGAACTTGTGGCAAGGATTGACGCAATATACAGAAGAGTGAACATGTCTTCTCAAAAGCAAGTGAAAAGCATTATCTCCGGACCGTTTGCGCTTAATCCCAAAAGCAGGACGTTGACTAAAAACGGAGAACATATTGACTTGACCCAGGTAGAGTATCAGATTATGGAGATGTTTTTAAAAAATCCAAACGTTGCGCTGGAAAGAAACGGAATATTGCTGGAAATCTGGGGAGACAATTATTTCGGTGATATCAAGATTGTCGATGTAAATATCAGAAGACTTCGTATGAAGATTGAAGAAGAACCATCGAATCCGGAATATATTTTAACTGTTTGGGGTTATGGATATAAATGGAACGAACAAAAAAATTAAGACTAATCAGACTGACAACTAAAAAAATTAATATGAATAAAAGTATTACTCAACGCTGGCTTATGAATAGCTTGGGTATAATTTCGGTTATTCTAATTTTATTGGTAATCGCTTTTTCTTTTGTCATAAAAAATTTCTACTATTCTTCAGTGAAGCAGATATTAACGTCTGAGGCCAATGTCATTTCGAGTATAGTAGAAAAAACAAGCAATTCTGACAACACAAACCCTTCTATAGAAATAAGAAATGCGGTTGAAAATTTTGCTGACAAAGAAAAGATGGAGCTGATGGCAATTGACCACAAAGGGGAAATTACGCTTACTTCAAGTGGGTTTTCTTATTGGTATAAAACAAATATCCCGGACTATGAAAAGGCAAAGTATGCCTCAAATGGAATGGGTCAATTTATCGGAAAGCTTGACAGCGGAGAAAAAGTCATGGCGATCACAACATTGATACCGATCAAAAGCAGCGAATATTCTGCGCTTCGGTTCGTTGTTTCCTTGAAAACCATTGACAGGATGATTTTTATGGGAGGATTGGTCTTCGTCGTGGTTTGTGTCGCAATTCTGCTCTTTGTTGCCATTTCGGGAGGATATTTTATTAAATCAATTGTCATACCGGTAGGGCAAATCAGCGTTGCTGCCAAAAAGATTGCATCCGGAAAGTACGATACAAGAATTAAAAAGGATTCAGACGATGAACTGGGACAGCTTTGTGACACAATCAATCATATGGCGGAAGAACTTGCAGTGTCGGAAAATGTAAAAAATGAATTTATTTCGTCGGTTTCCCATGAGTTGAGAACGCCATTGACTGCCATAAAAGGCTGGGGTGAAACGCTTGAATCGGTCGGAGTACAGGATAGTGAAATTCTTAAAAAAGGCGTTCACGTCATACTGAACGAGACGGAACGGCTTTCTGAAATGGTGGAAGAACTTTTAGACTTTTCAAGGATGCAGGACGGAAGGTTTACGTTGTTCAAAACGAAAATGGATATATTGGCTGAACTCGGCGAAGCAGTATTGATTTACGCAGAACGTGCAAAAAAAGAGAACATTGAACTCATTTATAATGAGCCGCTGATGTTGTCGCCTATTTTTGGGGATAAGAACAGGCTTAAACAGGTTTTCATCAATGTAATCGACAACGCCATAAAATATTCGGATGGCGGTGGAAGAGTGACCATCCAAGCCATTGAAGACAAGGATCATATTGAGATAACTGTCAGCGATACGGGGTGCGGAATCAGCGCGCAGGATCTTCCGCATGTCAAGGAAAAATTTTATAAAGCGAATATTACGCGAAGAGGATCGGGAATAGGACTTGCTGTTGCAACGGAAATCATCGCCCTTCATGATGGTGAACTTTGCATTGAAAGTGAACTTAATGTCGGGACGAGGGTGATCATTAAACTTCCGATACTTGTTGCAAATGAAGAAAAAACAACAGAATCAGGCATCGAAGAAAGGAGCGACAACATTGTCGAAGAATGAAGAAAATAAAAACAGCCACAAAAGTAAAATCGGAGGGCAGGCTCTTATTGAGGGAGTCATGATGCGAGGTATTGACAAGGTAGCGATGGCGGTGCGGCTGGGTTCCGGCGAGATAGACATCGAAACATGGGATGCAGTCAGCCTCAAAGATAGAAAATGGTTTCAAAAGGTTCCTATCATCCGCGGTGGATTTAACTTTGTGGAGTCGATGATATTAGGTTACAAATGCTTAATGAAATCTGCGGAGAAAGTGGAGATTGAAGAGGATGAGGAGGAACAACCATCCAAATTTGAACAAAAGCTGATGGACTTGTTCGGAGATCATTTGATGAAGTTCGTATCTGTTCTTGCAGCTATTTTCGGCGTGGTTATCGCAATAGGACTTTTTGTGTTTCTCCCGACGTTTATTGTGACCGGGTTGAGCAGTCTGTTGCAAAACAACTTTGATATTCACCTCGGCGGGTTTAGAACCATCGTGGAGGGTGTTATCAAAATTGCGCTGTTTGTTACATATCTGGCACTTGTATCACGGATGAAAGATATTAAAAGAGTTTTTGAATACCACGGAGCGGAACATAAATCAATTGCTTGCTATGAAGCCGGCGATGAACTGACCATAGAAAATGTAAAGAAATACACACGGTTTCATCCGCGTTGCGGAACCAGTTTTTTGATTATTGTATTGATTATCAGCATTATTGTGTTCTCAGTTATATCCTGGGAGAATCCTTTGTTAAGAGTGGTTTTAAAGCTGGCTCTTTTGCCTTTGGTGGTTGGCATAGCGTATGAATTTATCAAGCTCGCAGGAAGATATGATAACATATTGACCCGTGTAGTTTCCGCTCCCGGAATTTGGCTTCAAAGACTTACAACAAGGGAACCGGACAGCGAGCAGATTGAGGTTGCAATTGCTTCGCTCAATGCTGTTCTCCCGGAAAACATAGAGGATGATAGGTGGTAGAGTGAAGAACACTTGCCGGATGACCGGTATAGTCGACGGTTGCGATGCAGAACATGTCTATTCATATCAATTTGTGCACGTCCGCTTTGCGGACAGATGGAGGTTAACATGACCACGAGAAGAGCGCTTCAGTCCGTTCGCGGGATGCTTATGGAGAGTGGATTTTCTAACTACGATTTTGAGGCGAGATGTCTTGTAAGTTATTGCTTTGATATGGATTTAGGGTCAATATTTTTACATTATATGGATCCTGTAGATGACTGTGAATTAAAAAAGCTTTACGAAATAGCTAAAAAGAGAACGGACGGATATCCTTTACAATACATTCTTGGCGAATGGGAATTTTTCTCCAGAAAGTTTTTTGTGGGAGAGGGTGTTCTCATCCCAAGACAGGATACAGAAGTTTTGTGCGAGACAGCTATATCTTTATGCAAAGAAATGGATTCCCCAAAAGTACTTGATCTTTGCAGCGGGACAGGCTGTGTTGCGATAACACTTAAAAAAGAGTGCGGATTATCAACGGTTTATGCGGTTGAAAGGTCGAAAGAGGCTTTAAAATATCTAAGGAAGAATATTACCCTTCATGGCGGAGGGGTTACCCTTGTTCATGACGATGCATTGAATCCCGAATTTATGGATAAGTTTGTAGAATTTGACCTTATTGTTTCCAACCCGCCGTATTTGACGAAGCGGGATATGCAGAGTCTGCAGGCTGAAGTGAAATATGAACCATCCATGGCTCTTTTTGGAGATGAGGACGGACTTTTATTTTATCGGGAAATGACGCGAATCTGGAACAATAAATTAAAAGCCGGCGGTTTCATTGCGTATGAAATAGGGATTAATCAACAGGATGATGTTAAGAAAATATTAGAACAAAACGGGTTTTTTAATGTTTGCTTTATAAAAGACTTGTGTGATATAATAAGAGTTGTTTATGCACAAAAAAAACAAAATGTGCTATAACTTGGACTGCATTTTAATTAACCGATGAAAGAATTTTGAGCTTTTCACGGGATAAAAAGGAGATTGAACTATGGCAGTAAAGATAACAAAGCAACCTGTAACAAGAGTTGCGAATGAAGATAAAAAAAAGGCACTTGAAACCGCGCTTGCACAAATTGAAAAGCAATTCGGAACAGGAGCAGTCATGAAACTCGGACAAGCTGTAACGATGAAAGTCGACGTGATTCCGACCGGTTCTTTGGGACTTGATTTGGCACTTGGAATCGGCGGCGTGCCAAGAGGAAGAATCGTTGAAGTCTATGGTCCCGAATCATCAGGAAAAACAACGGTTGCCCTACAGATGGTTGCGCAAGCCCAAAAACTTGGCGGTGAAGCGGCCTTTATTGACGTAGAGCATGCACTTGATCCTATTTATGCGAAAGCTTTGGGCGTTGACATTGATTCTCTTTTGGTTTCCCAACCTGATACAGGAGAACAAGCGTTGGAAATTACCGAGGCTTTGGTACGTTCGGGCGCGATTGATATTATTGTGTTAGACTCGGTTGCCGCTATGGTTACCAAAGCGGAAATTGAGGGTGAAATGGGAGATACCCATGTTGGATTGCAAGCAAGGTTGATGTCACAAGCGCTGAGAAAACTGACCAGTGTTATATCCAAATCGAATGCGGTTGCGGTCTTTATCAATCAGATTCGTGAGAAAATCGGTGTTACATACGGGAACCCTGAGACAACGCCGGGCGGACGCGCGTTGAAATTTTACTCATCTGTAAGAATTGAAGTAAGAAAAGGCGAAGCGTTAAAGAATGGGAACGAAATCATAGGTAACAGGACAAAGTGTAAAATTGTGAAAAACAAAGTGGCACCTCCGTTCCGTGAATGTGAGTTTGACATTATGTACGGCGAAGGGACTTCTGTTGAAGGGGAAATCCTTGATTTTGCGGCAAGCCTTGATATTATTAATAAAAGCGGGGCATGGTTCAGCTATCAAAACGAGCGTTTAGGACAAGGAAGAGACAAAGTTAAAGAATATTTGAGAAATAACCCTCAATTTTGTGAAGATATCAAGAAGCAGATTATAGAACAGGCGAACGACTTGGTACTAATTTCTAAAAAAGCGAAAAAAGCCGCGGAGAAAGCTGCTGCTTCCGCTCCTGCGGAAAAAGCTGAGCCTGCTCCTGCCCCTAAAAAAGAGCCGTCTGTTGATGTTGAGCCGGACGAAAAAGATTTTGAATAGCTTGTCATGAAGATAACAGACATAGAAAAAAACAAGGGAACAAGATATACCATTTATGTTGATGAAGAGTATTGGTATATTCTTGATATAGAAGTGATTTCATCCAACGGTCTGAAGGTTGGAATGGAATGCGACGAGGAGTTCTTGCAGGAACTCAAAAGGCAGGCGGATGTAAGAAAAGCTCGGGAACGGGCGCTTTATCTTCTGTCCTATCGCGACCATTCCAAGAAAGAACTTATCGACAAGCTTTGTAAATCTGTTGATGAAGATGTCGCGGAGAAAACTGCGGACCGAATGGAAGAACTCGGATTTTTAGATGATGAAAAATATGCGGACAAACTAGCTCGTGATCTTTTGGAACGCAAAAAGCTTGGCGAAAGGCGTGCCGGTTTTGAAATGCGAAAAAAAGGATTGGAAAAGGAACTGATTGAAAGTGTTTTGGAGCAATATCGTGATGAAATAGATCCTACTGAGCAAATCCGGCA
>JARBTU010000181.1 GCA_029240015.1 Oscillospiraceae bacterium
TAGAAGCCACAATTGCCACATACCTTGTGTGGCATTTTTAACTCACCACATTGTGTGCATTTTGAAAATGCAGGCATATCCAGTTTCCAAACACTTGAACGTCTTTTGTCACGTCTTGCTTTAGAGACTTTTCTCTTTGGTACCGCCATGTCAGCACCTCCTTTTTTTATGCAAAGCCCTCAGTAAAACCAAAAACCCTGTATTATTTGATTATGTTAGTAATTTACCCAAGGTTTCTAATCTTGGGTCAACCGTAGTTTTTTTACATTGGCAATCTTTAGTGTTTAAATTGGAACCGCAATTCGGACAAAGCCCCTTGCATTCTTCATCGCACAACAACTTTGACGGAAGGTTGAGCAATATATCAGACAGCACAAGCTCGTCCAAGTCAAGCTGATAATCTTCAACAATAATATACTCTGCATAATCCTGAGTATTGATTTTCGTAACCAGAAAATGCTCAAACTTGTAGCTAAAACCCCTGTCAAATTCGGTCAAACATCGGTCGCAGTTTAAACGCATGGTAAAATCACAAGTGAAGTTGAGTGAAACGATACCTGTTCTGTTCCCTATTGTTCCTTTTATCTGCACCGGAGTTATAAACGGCTTTGATTCCCACAGCTCATATTCTGACAAATCCAGTTGATAATCAATTTCTTGACTTTCCCCGATAATGTCAAAAAGCTGTTTCAGTTCCATTAACATAAAGACACCTCATAACGCCACTCATAATATTATATATACAAATAAAGCCGTTGTCAATATAAATCATAAAAATATGCTTTGATTTATCAATCAATTCCTTATCGAGACCTGAAACAAATAAAAAAATCGTATTAAATAAGTCTTTCGCGAACAAAAGTCAGCCCATATTCTTTTGATAAGACTCTTATTATATCTTATTTATCTCGTGCCGTCAACATACCTGTTTTCTTCAATTAGCCAAAGACCCTGTTCGGATTAATTTCTTTTTTGACTTCCGATTCCTTCTGAGCTTTTTTCTCCGCTAACTGAGCTTTCTTTTGCTTAACAAGTCCTATAATAAGCATGATAATCGGGACTCCGATTTGAAGCGGAGGTGCATAATATTTATATACTTCAATATATTGAAACATTTCCATCGTACTTGCATAGGACCATCCTGCAAGCGCTGTACATGCGAAACAAGCAGGCGCAACTAATACTTTATAATCTTTTATATTAAACAGTCTTTCCAATCCTTTAATCGCTGCATAGATGCAAACAGTCGTTTTAGTAATACCGCATATGATAAAATTCTGTGTAACAATTACCTCGACACGGGAAATAAAATCCCCAACATCAATGACGGACACGGATGTATAAGAAGGAAAATAAAGCATTCCCATTGTCGGAGTCCCCAAAACAACTATGTTTCTTACTAATACCAAAAGCAACATAGTTCCTCCGATCGCAAGAGACACAAGATACACTTTCTTGATATTGCTTTTTTTCTCTACACAAGGCACAATAGACATAAAAAGCACCACTTCCCCGTAAGGGAACGATATCAATCCACTTGTTGACGCCAATATATCGGTGATTTTCTGAGAAAAAACAGGCTGAATATTTTGAAAATCCTGTTGTCCTATGGTGAGTAATAAAGTTGCCAAAATTGTAAACACAACAATAGGTAATGCAAAAAACGAACCTCTTCCAAGAACTTCCGGGCCGTGCTTCAAAATATAACAACAAACTATGCCGATGAAGATAGCTGCCACAAAACGAGGTGTTTCAGGAAACGAAACGTTTTGTATAAAATCCGTGAAATTGCGCATTACTATTCCGCCCAAATGAATGGGATAGAGTATAAAAATCACATTAAGAACCATTCCGCCTATTTTTCCAAAGCATGTATACAGCATATCAAAAATTGTTTGGTCTGGAAACAACTTTACAAGTTTCGCATACATAAGATAAATCGGAATTGATGTAACAATTGCGGCGATCATTGAAATCCAAACATCCTGTTTGGATTCTTTTCCTGCACCGGTCACAATTGAGCTTCCTATGATAAACAACACCATAATACAAATCAACTGAGAAGACGAAATTACTTCTTTTCTTTTAGAAGACATTTTGAACCTCCAATTTCTAATTGTTTAACTATTTCTTTAGCATATGAAATATCTTCAAATAAACGGATGCAATGCTGGGAATGTTGATGTTTAAAACCAAACAACTCTCTATAGCAAAAGAAAATATTAATATTATTGAATAGATCCAAAAACATTTATAATCCTTTTTCTTGTATAAAGGTATTAGCTCTAATATTACAACCAATAGATTCAAAATTAAAAAAACAAAAAAGAAAAACATGGATAAAATTAATCTCCTACCATTATTTTTTCACCCGTGGTGCCGGATCCTCTTACTTTTACTTGCGGAGAAACAGTGAAACTTGCTTTTAAAAAAGTTTCATCCCAGTTTTTTTTGTACTTTTCCCATAGCTTTGTGTTCTTCAAGTCTAATAAATGTCCAAATCCGAAGATATCTATTTTATAAAACTTTTTCGCGTTGTCGATTAAATTCTCTACTCTATTCTTTAAATTTCTTGTATATATCTCTCCAAGTTTTTTTCCATCAATTTCAAAACCTTGAGTCTCATCCAGGGATACTTCTGAATTTATTTTGATCTCAAAATTCAAAGCATCTTTAATCTTGGATGGTTTAACAGTCGTTTTGTTTTCAAAAACCTCAAAACATACATAGTCGTTCGAGTCTTCGCTTGTCCGGACGGATAAAGCAGTGTTGTTTACGCTGTCCGTTATAAATTGGTACATCTTAGACTCTTCCTCAGATAAAAATCCTATCAGTTTATCTCGCTTAAAAATTGCTAATCCCGAAAGGCTGGTTGTTTTTTTCTCATTATTATCTTTTATAAGTGAAATAGTTGGGACTGCTAATGATTTACCTTCCGTAGCCAACACATTTATCGAATCAATCACCCTGACAGGTTTTACTTGAGAAAGGCTTCCGACATCTGTATTTAAAACTGTATCTATCTCAAACCCATTGACAGGATTAATCAAAGCCTCTGTCTCAAGAATTTCTTGAGCTGTATCTGCCTGCGAGACCACAACAAACATATCTTTTCTTACTTCATGATCCCTTAAAGGAAAGTCCAAAGTCTCTGCTATTCCTTCTCTCGCCAATTGTTTTCCAATAACCATCACTTTACATTGACCGTGGTATAACTTTTGGGATGTAGTCGAAATCATGTTTCTTAACGATTCCAGCATAGTGTTTCCGTCAGATTCTACAATCGCCGTACTCACCTCTGCATTACTTCCTTGAGCAATCAAAATAATTTCCGCTGAAACATGAAATTTTTTACCATTCTGCCCTTTATCTATTGCGATTGCAGACACAATTACCTGTTCGTCTATTTCGCTGTAATTCCAACATCCGGTAAAAATGAATATATTTGATAAGATTAAAATTAACAAAATACCTTTTTTAGATGTGCTCATGTTTTATCAGGTTCTCCGTTTCGTACATTGTCTTTGGTCTCAAAATAAGGTCTTGTCTTCATTTTCTTCCAGAATGACCTTACATATATATCTTTCATCCCTTGAGAATTGTATGCCAACATTTGGGAAGTATAGTCTACCCCAAAAGACCTTACTCCCAACAAATGGATAATTAAAATAATAATACCAAACATATATCCGTACAGCCCCATTATTCCGGACACACATAATAATGCGAATCTCGACAATATGGATATGCCTTGAATTTGTTGATTGATGAGACCCGTGATTGCAGTCAATGCAACAATAATAACCATTGGTGCACTGATAAACTTTGCCTGTACGGCTGCTTGTCCAATTACCAATGCTCCAACCACACTTAATGCCTGCCCAACGTTGGATGGCATTCTTATTCCAGTCTCTCTGATAATTTCAAAAACCAGAAGCATAACAAAACATTCTACAAATGTGGGCAGAGGAACTCCTTGGCGTGCCTGTGCTATACTCAAAGCCAGCGGCGTTGGAAGCATCTCTCTGTGATATGTGACCAGTGAAACGTATACCGCAGGAACGCTGATTGAAAGAAAGAAACCCAATATTCTTAATATTCTTGCTATAGACGCAAAGTAAAAATTTAAATAGTAGTCGTCTGCAGTCTGAAAGTTTTCGATAATCAGAAAAGGAACCGTCAGCACAACCGGTGATCCATCAACGATAATAGCTATTCTTCCTTCCAAAAGCTTACCCGCTATAACATCCGGTTTTTCCGAGATTCCGACGGTCTTGAACGGACTGTAAGGAGCATCCTTGATGTATTCCGCGATATAGTTGCTGTCTAATAATGCATCTATA
>JARBTU010000003.1 GCA_029240015.1 Oscillospiraceae bacterium
CTTTTCTCTCACTGTTCTTGGAACCCAGTCCTGCGCTCTTATATAATCTATAACAGAACCTTTGATTCGTATGGACGCATAAGTATCAAATTTAATTCCTCTTGAAGGATCGAAAGATTCCACCGCTTTAATCAGCGTGAGCATCCCGTTGCTGATCACATCTTCAATTTGTTCTTTTCCTGCAAAAACATAGTACATCTTCTTTACAATGATTTCCACCAGGTTGGAATATAACAGTACGATTTCGTTTCTAAGCACCACATCTCCGGTTTTTTTGTAATTATCCCACAACGCTGCGTGTTTTGTATTTGTTGCGTCATAAATTGCTGCTTGAATCAGCGTTTCTGTCATTTTCCCACCACCTAAGTTTATATTAAAATCAATCTTACACTGAAACCGTAGACGAAGCTACAATCTGAATGTTACTCTCGATTTCATTAAAGGATAAGACAGTTATTTCAGGCAAAAATTGTTCTGTCATCTTCTTAAAATAGAACCGCACAACTGGTGACGTCAGAATAATAATTTCTTCGTTCAAGCTGTTCATTTTTTTGATCTCTTCAATCAAGGAGGCGACAATCTTCTGCATCATGGCAGGTTCCATCGCAATATAAGAGCCATGCTCCGTTTTTCTTATGGAAGACATGATATTCTTTTCAACCTCCGGGTCAAGCGCAATAACATTGATTTTGTTGCCTTTTACATACATACGGGTAATTGTCCTCTTGAACGCCTGCCTTACGTATTCGGTCAGCATATCCGTGTCTTTTGTAACAATCCCATAGTCTCCAATTGTTTCGAGTATCGTAACCAAGTCTTTGACAGGAAGTCTTTCTTTTAAAAGATTCCCCAGTATTTTTTGGAGATCGCCAAGCGGGATCACCGTCGGAACGATATCTTCCACCAGTTCCTTGTTCGTTTTTTTGAGGTTATCAAGCAGTTGAATGACATCTTGTCTGCTGAGAAGCTCATTAGCATATCTTTTTATTGTTTCGGAAAGATGTGTGATGATAACAGACAGCGCATCAATAACTGTGTATCCGTATATTTCTGCATCCTCTTTCATTTGTGCGGTAATCCACTTTGCTTCTGTTCCGAAAGCAGGTTCGATGACATCGATTCCATCCACTTCCTGCAATATTTTATTATCTGATGTCATCGCCAAGAAGTGGTCGGTCAGAACTTCCCCTCTGGCTACTTCCTCTCCTTTTATCTTGATGACATATTCCCCGGGAGACAGCTGAATATTATCTCTTAATCTTACAGAAGGAATCACCATTCCAAAATCGGTTGCAAACTGTTTTCTGAACATGACGACCCTGTCAACAAAACTGCCTCCCATGGACTCATCAATAAATTGAACGATGCTATATCCAAATTCCATTTCAATTTGTTCTACATTAAGCAAACTGTATACATTGTCAATATTCCTGTAAAAATCCATTTCACTGCTCGGTGCAGCCATATCAGGAATCTCCGATTCCAAAGGTTTTTCTATATTTTTAAGTTTATATCCTATGAATAAAAACAACCCGCCTATTACAATCAAAGGGGCTATTGGCATGCCCGGTACCAAGCAAAGTACAAACAGCGCAATCCCCGCAATAGTTAAAACAAGCGGCTGCCCCGACAACTGGCGGGTCAGTTCCACACTTAAGCTGCTTTCAGAAGCAGCCCTGGTAACAATCAAACCTGTTGCGGTAGAAACCATCAACGCAGGTAACTGAGAAACCAATCCGTCGCCCACCGTTGCAACGGTATAGGTATGAAGAATTGTCCCAATATCAGCTGTTCCTGCCATAAGACCTATAATGGATCCGCCGATGATGTTGATGAAAATAACGATAATCGAAACGATTGCGTCTCCCTTAACAAACTTGGAAGCACCGTCCATTGCTCCATAAAAATCAGCTCCACGCTGAATTTTATTTCTTCTTTCAATCGCTGTCTTCTCGTCAATAAGTCCCGCGTTTAAGTCAGCATCGATTGCCATTTGTTTTCCCGGCATCGCGTCCAGCGTAAACCTTGCAGCAACTTCAGATACTCTCTCTGCACCTTTGGTGATAACAATGAACTGGATAACGATAATGATAACAAAGATAACAAGCCCTATAACCGCGTTGCCTCCGATTACAACCTTACCAAAAGTTTCAATAACCTTTCCGGCCGACCCTCCGTTTGAGAGAATAAGACGTGTGGATGAAACGTTAAGTCCTACACGCAAAAGCGTGGTAATAAGCAGCAATGACGGGAACGCTGAAAATTCCAAAACATCTTTTGTATACATGGTTATCATCATAATAACCAGCGATAGCGATATATTAAATATAATCATTCCATCGAGCAAAGCTGGCGGTAACGGTATAATAATCAAAAAGATGATACATAGCACAAACAAAGCCAGAACATTGTTCAAAATTTTCTTCAAAACTATCATTCCTCAACTATCTTAAACATTTAACAAATTCAGCGATTTCCTTTGGCGCTGTAAACATATGATAACACCTCTGCAACAGCCTGATAAAATTCCGGCGGAATTTCTTTGTCAAGCTTCGCTCCTTTATACAAGGCTCTTGCAAGAGGAGGATTCTCTTCTATTTTAATATAATTGTCTTTTGCAATCTGCTTGATTTTCAGCGCGATATTGTTTCTTCCCTTCGCGATAACAACAGGTGCAATATTTACTTTGTCATCATACTTCAAAGCAACGGCAAAATGCTCCGGATTGACAATGACAACGTCCGCATGAGGAACTTTCTGCATCATTCTTGCACTGGACATTTTCCTCTGTCTGCTTTTTATTTCAGACCTGATGTAAGGATCCCCTTCCATCTGTTTCATTTCCTCTTTTATTTCATGTTTAGACATCTTCATGTCTTTTTCGTATTGCCACCATTGAATGAAATAATCAAGAATGCCAATAAAGATAACTGCTATACAAATCTTTATAAATATATTAAACACAGACGAAGCAATAAAGAAAATCGTCTGCGGAACAGGCACGGAATAAAAAGAAGCCACGTTTTTTGTAAATTCTTTGATATCCGAAAACATGGCAATCGAAATAAATATGATCATTAAAATGGATTTTAAAAGTTGAAGAAGTGCCTTCATAGACATCATTTTCTTCAATCCGCTGATTGGATTTAATCTGTTAAGTTTAAAAGCAATCTGCTTTGTGCTAAAAATAAATTTTGTCTGTATCCCTGACAATATAAACGAAGTAACCGCGGAAATCAACATCAAAGGCAACACCAATACTACGACACGCCCGATAACATCCATGGAAAGCTGCGTCAATTCGTGAATGCCAATATGTTTCACATTCCCTGAACCTGTTACGAAGAATGCCATTGTTTGTTGGAGAAACTTATAAATATATCCTCCCAAAAATTTAAGTGAGGTAAACATTACCAAGAGGTTAAATGCAATAACAATGTCGCGGCCCTGAAAGACGTTACCTTTTTTTCGTTCGTCTTGCCGCCGCTTGGGAGTGGCTTTTTCGGTCTTTTCACCAGCCAAAGCAATCACCTCTCACGATTCTAAGTATTTTGCAAAATTTTTAACCCGCTTGTAATCTTTTGAAACATCTCTGCATATAAGCCGTCGCAAAAAGAACCAAAAGCAGGAGCCAAAAGAACCAATACAACAATTCCAATTAAAAGCTTTAGCTGAATTCCAATCGAAAAAATGTTCAGATGAGGTACTGCTCTTGTCAAAACGCCCATCCCAATTTCGCTCACCAGCTCTACCGCGGTAATAGGAAGTGCAAATTTAGCTGCAAGCACAAGTGCAGAACCCAGCATTCCTGCGATGGCAAGCCCCAAATTCGTCAGGTTAACGTCAGAGCCGCACGGAATTGCAACAATGGTATCCGACAAAAGCTTAAAAAGAGTAATGTGTCCGTTTGTGACAAAGAACAAAAGAATGATAAACCCATAATATATCGACCCCGTAACTGCTGCAGACACGTTGCTTCCCGGGTCAAAAACTTTTGCCATTCCAATACCAAGTTGTGTATCAATAAAGTCGGTTGCAACCAGGATGCTTGATAAAAAAATATTCATAATCAAAGCTATGGAATATCCAATGGCAAACTCAACTATTCCCCTGATAATAAACTCAAACATGTTGGTTATCTGAGGAACTTCCACAGTCGAATATACTGTCAGTAATACAGACAGTGCCAATGTTAAACCCACTTTGACCATGTTGGGAACATTCCTTCTTCCGAACAACGGATTAAGAAAAATCGCTCCGCTCATTCGCAGCACGATAAGAAGAAACAACGGATACTTATCGAATATTTCTCCAATCATATCATAGCCCCATCAATCACTTTATATATGTAATCATACTGGTAAAAAGCCGGTTGACAAAATCCACCAAAGTATTCATCATCCACGGACCGGTTGCAATCAATACAATCGCAATGGCAATTATTTTCGGAACAAAGGTTATCGTTTGCTCGTTGACCTGTGTAGCCGCCTGAAAAATAGAAATAATCAATCCGACCACAACGCTTACAACCAACAAAGGAGCTGCCAATTTTAGACAAGTAAACAATGCATCTCTCAATACTGTAAGAATTTCACCTTGTGTCAAAAAGCATTCCTCCTTTTATTAAATTATCAAAATTGTGTTTATGTAGTAAAGCTGACTACCAATGTTTTTACGACCAATGACCACCCATCGACCACAACAAACAAAATCAGCTTAAACGGTAGCGATATCATTGATGGAGGAACCATGATCATACCCATTGACATCAAGGTACTGGCGACCACCATATCTATAATCAAGAAAGGGATTAAAATCATAAATCCCATAATAAAAGCTTTTTTTAGCTCGCTTAAAACAAAAGCAGGGATCAAAGCTTCTGTTGGAATGTCGTCGTAATTTTTAATACTTTCTTTGTTGGAAAGCTTTAAAAACAACTGCATTTCTTTTGTGCTGGTCTGTTTGAGCATAAAGGTCCGCATAGGTTTCAGCGCCGCATCAACGGCTTGTTCCTGCGTAATTTTCCCGGCTGCAAAAGGCTGATAAGCTTCTTTGTTAACCTGTGTCACAACAGGAGACATAATAAACAGTGTTAAAAATAACGACAAACCAATCAGAACCTGATTGGGGGGTGTTTGCTGTAAGCCAAGGCCTGTCCTTACAAAAGACATCACTACAACGATTCTGGTAAACGATGTCATCATCAAAATGATGGACGGTGCCAAGCTCAATACTGTAAGTAAAAACAGTAACTGAAGACTTTGAGCTGTACCGGGATTCGCGTCGGAGCCATTGATGTTTACAGATATGCCCGGTTGGTCGGCAGCAGAAGCAGAAATGATAAGCCAACTAATGATACAAATAATAGGAAGAGCAACTGAAACTATCTTTAATACCTTACGTTTCATCTTTGTTCCCCCTTTTTTTGAACCTTTCTTTTCCGAGAGCAATCTGTTTCTTGACCAGCTCTCCGAAAATTGTCGCAAAATCAGTTGGAACATCCTTATCTTCGTCTCCAAAATCTACCTCTCCCAGTTCTTTAAGAAGAGTTATTTGCTGCCCGCTCACTCCAATAATATATTTTTCATTACAAATTTCAGCAACAATAATGCTCTTATCCTGTCCTAATACCACTCTGTCAATAACTTTTATGTGCTTGCTTCGCACAGAAAATGAATGTTTTTTTATAATCCATTTGCTTCCGTATACTATGAGTATAAGTATTAGAACGACACCAATGAACGAAAAAATCAAAGAAATGATTTCTGGCAACTGTTTCCCCTCTTTTCAAACGAGTTTATAAACCCAATACCTTGTTCACAGCTTTTACAATTCGATCAGCCTGAAACGGCTTCACAATAAAGTCAGCTGCTCCGGATTTGATTGCCTCGATCACCATGGACTCTTGTCCCATTGCGGAGCACATAATCACCTTTGCATTCGGGTCAATTTTTTTGATTTCATTTAGCGTTTGCAACCCATCCATGTTTGGCATGGTAATGTCTAAAATCACCACATCCGGATTTGATGAATGATATTTTTCAACTGCTGCGACTCCGTCTGCCGCTTCATCTGCGATTTCAAATGAATTTTTTACAAGAATATCCTTAATCATCATTCTCATAAAACTTGCATCATCCACTACAAGAATTCTTTTCCCCATTATATTACACCTCATTAAAAATTAATTGTTCTTTTCAATAATCTCTGTAATTCTGACACCAAAGTAATCATCGATTACCACTACATCCCCTTTAGCAATCAGCTCTCCGTTGACAATAATGTCCACCGGGTCTCCTGCCTGCTTATCCAGTTCAATGATAGAGCCTTGTGTAAACTCCATAATTTCTTTGACCTGCCTGCTGGTTTTCCCGATTTCTACTGTTATTTCCAACGGAACATCCATGATGATATTAAGATTCGACACCGTCGGTCCTGTATTGTTATGATTGGAATCAAAACTAACAAAGTTTGCTTTTGTGACGTTTACATCGTTGTATTGCTGCTTCTGTTCTTTTTGAGGAATCGCCTGCGGTCTTGTTTGAGCTGCCCTTGGAACGGATTTCACTGGTTGTTCTTTTGGTTGCGGTGGAGTCTTTTCCAGCACTTTCGCCGCCGAACTTAGTTGAGTATCTATCAAGTTCTTGGCAAGATCTTTTGCAAAGCCCATAGGCATTACATTAATGATTTCACTGTCAATAATCTCACCAATCATTAATCTTAATTTTACAACAACAATTCTGTCCGCTATGTCAAAAACATGGGTAGAATCTTCATATTCCTCAAGCAGAGTACAGCTCGGTGTAGAGATGTTAATTTTTCGATTGAAGAATGTAGCCAACGATGTAGACGAAGCACCCATCATTTGGTTCATAATTTCAGACACTGCGCTGACATGGAGCTCAGTGAATTCATCGTCAATATTTTCACCGCTGTTTCCCATCATGATATCAACCATGACTTTTGCATCATGCTGTTTTACTACAAGGAAGTTTGCTCCCGCCAATCCTTCAATATAGTCAATCTTGACTCCAACTGCAGGAACCATGCTTTTGTACTGAAAATCCTTGCTGTCTTCAATCGCAACTTCGGGAGTTGTTATCAACACTTGCATATTAAGCATAGTGGACAACGCTTTAGCCGCTGAACCCATACTAATATTAAACGATTCCCCTATTGCATCCGCTTCCATCTCAGTCAAATCGTTTTCAGTGTCTCTAAAAGCATCTTCATTTAATAATTGATCTATTGTGTTTTGGTCAAGTTGATCCATTTGCTTCTCCCCGTTCTGCACTTTTTAATATTTGAACAGCCTTAATGCGTTTTTTAGTGCCAAGCTGAGCATAAAACCACGTTTTGTTTCCTGCATTCATCTTAACCTTGCTGTCTACTTTTTGTCTAAGCTTGATGACGTCGCCCACTTCCATATTCAAAACATCCCTTAAATTTACAGAGGCATTTCCCAAAATTGCTGTCAGCTCAATTTGAGAATGATATATTTGGGACAGAATGGATTTCCTACTCGCTTCTGTGTCGATATCTTTCCTGATTCTTTCAGTCATTCTGTATCTTGTATAAAGCTTTTCATTAATAGGCTCTAGCCAAACATAAGGAATACATATTGTGATATTACCTGTAATCTCTTTGATCTTCACTTCCAAAACAATAATAACCACGATTTCATCCAGATGCATGATGCGGTTGGTCCCGTTACTCATCTCAAACTTCCTGAATTCCGGCTGAACATCAGCAACGTTGGACCATGCATCTTTTAAATAAGCTATTAAGTTTTTATAAAGCCTTTCCATCAAAACAAGCTCAATATCTGTATACTCCCGATTAACAGATCCTGGATCACCCGTGCCTCCCAGCATCTTATCCATGATTACAAAAGATAGATCTCTGGAAATCTCCATTAGGATAGTCCCTTCGAACGGCAACATATCCAAGACAGCTATCAAAACGGAATCCGGCAAAGAATTGGAATATTCGTAATATTTTGTTTCTTCTATTGAAATTACGTCCAATTGGCAAAATGTTCTTAACGTACCGGTCAGATAAGAAGATAAATGCCTTGCATAGATGTCATAAACTCCCACAATTGTTCTGAGCTGTTCTTTAGTAAATTTTTTCGGAATTTTAAAATCATACTCTTTAATTTTCTTTTGATTTTTCAAATCTTCATCGTTACTTATTTCTACTTGTCCACCTATTATATCTTGTAAGAGCTCATCAATTTGGAATTGAGTAAGTACTTCTTTCAAAAGATTTGGTCTCCTTTCTGGTTTAAAGACTTATTCATTAGTTGGTTGAATTGCTCTGCTATCCGCCTTTGCTGGATATGTGAGGTTTTACCGCAACGGTGGACTAGACTATTGCTAAAATGCAGCTAATTATCATAAACTCCATTTTTGAATCTTCCTTTGTCAGCCTCACCTCTGAGCCTGACCATTACTAACTCCATTTTAAACCACTTGAGCAGTTTATTCTCACTCACTTTTCTTTGGAATATTAAATGGGAAGACATTAAACTTATTATAAAATTTTATACACTCATCGATAATGTATTCTATCGGATCAGAAACAATAATTGTTTTTCCGTTCGTCAAAAATATAACGGTGTCGGGAGTTACTTCGATGCTTTCGATTACAAACGGGTTTAAGTACAAAATATCTTCATTAAGTGTTGTTAATTTAATCAACCTGAATACCTCCCCAATCTAAAAATTATCTCTTAAGATTAACCAGCTCCTGAAGCATTTCATCCGAAACTGTGATGATTCTGGAGTTCGCTTGGAATCCTCTTTGTGTTGTAATCATATCTGTAAACTCTTTAGATAAGTCAACGTTGGACATTTCCAGTCCGCCCGAAACGATAGATCCGGTTCCATTTCCTCCCGGATATGTGATAGATGCGGTTCCGGAGTTTTTGGTTTCCTGAAAATAAACGCCTTCTTGCTGTGAAAGTCCGTCCGGATTTGCAAAAGTAGCCAACGCAATTTGACCCAATACTTCTATTCCGCCCGGAACGTGCTCCGGAACTTGGTTGGAAATATATTGAGCAGAAATCATTCCGTCAGCATCCAGTGAAAAGTTTTGATAAACGCCTGGATTAGAAACAAAATCGGAAATGTCAATGGATGTAATGTCTTCATCTGTATTGGTCGCTACATTATGTCCTCTGAACACTCCGTTTGCTCCAATTGTTACATTGTTATAAAGCACTGTTCCATCGCTAGCTGTAAGGGTACCGTTTGCAAAAGTTACATCTGTGTGGCTCAATACTGTTAAAGAAGGTCCATTGATAGAACCAAATTCTTCAACCGTTCCTGTAAAATGACCTCTGTATAAGCCTGCGATCGTTCCATCGTCGGTCACTGCCCATCCTGCATAATCTTCAGGACTTGTTGCAAAATCGCTCACTTTGCCTAATACAGTCTCTGTTAACGTTCCTGTTGCAGTATCCCCGGTAATGGTTCCGTCATCATGTATCTTAATGTTTTTATATAATTCAACAGTCGTTCCCGTGCCGTCAACTCCGCTTAATGTACCGTTAGCATATGTTAGGTTGGAATAACCCGTGATGGTGAGATTTTTTAAAGAACCTTTTGATTCAAATGTATTCGGTATATGGTCAGGGTTCTTTCCTGAATAAACCCCTGTAATCTTTCCATCTTTTCCAATAGCTATATTGGTGTAGTCATTAATGTTAGGAATCACCATAGGATTGGGTGCTCTATTATCTGTGTATTGAGGTGTCCATCCTGAAACATAGTTTCCGCTTGAATCGACCAACCCGCCATTACCATCAAACTTGAAGTTACCCGAACGTGTGTAATACGTATTCCCTGCTTTATCCTGCATCACATAATAGCCTTCACCAGCAATATAAAGATCCAATGTTCTGTCTGTAGACTGGTATCCACCTCTGGTGTTGATGACATCTATAGATGACACGATTGATCCGTAACCTACTTGACTTGCGTTGGTTCCTCCCTTAAGATCTGTGCTTGAGGTTGCATCTGAAAGAGTCTGATAAAAAACATCTTTAAATGTTACTCTGCTCGATTTAAAAGCAGTGGTGTTAACATTTGCAATATTATTACCAATAACGTCCATCTTTGTTTGGTGCGTTCTCAACCCTGAAACTCCTGAATATAACGATCTTAGCATTTAAAATTCCTCCTTATAAACTGATTTTATACTGAAATTTTTGTAATTTGGTCCAAAGATACTTTGGTATCATTAATGGTAACGAAAGTTTCGCCATCAGAAAACTCGACACTTTTTACAATTCCTTCAATGGTTGTCGGTTTTCCGTCATCCCCGTTCTGGGTCGCAGTTACGTTCTTCCCAACATAGGAAACCGCCATAAAGTTAGAAAAACTTTTGTTAAGCTCTTGTGTCGCCGAAAGCGCTGAAAACTGAGCCATCTGAGACAGGAATTCGGTGTCTCCTACAGGGTTCATCATGTTCTGGTTTTGAAGTTGTGCTGCCAGCAATGAGAAAAAATCCTGCATTGAAACATCGTTATTTTTTTTTGTTGTAACTGTGTCGAATCCGGAATATGTCTGATTTGCTGCACTGGCGGCTGCTACATTATAAACGCTCATTGTGTATTCTCCTTATGCAAGATAATTTAAAAGTTGATTTCGATGATAATAAGCGGTGGACTGGGTATTTTCCAAAGGCTGTTCGTCCAATATTTTTCCGCCGCTGTCCCTAGTGTCAAAATCCTCTCTAAGATAAGGATTTGCATCCTGGCTGTTAAAAGACTGATCAAAGCTTCGCGAGAGATTTGCAAACGATTGATCGAACCCGGTGTTATTTTGAACGTCAACTTTTACAACATCCAGATTGTTTGCTTCCAAAGATAACTTTAGCTGTGCAATGTGTTCGGATAAAATCTTTGTTGTGGAAGCATTTTCTGCATTAATTTTTAAGGCAACTTTGCCTGCAATATACTCCATCTCTACCGTAATCTTACCCAGCTCTTGCGGAGAAAGCTCAAGCGTCAGTTTCTGAGTTTCGCTTTTCGCCATATCAACAACTATATTGGTAACTTGATTAACCGTCACTTCACTATTAATAGTCGTGGTGATTACATTCTCTTTTCCTGAAAATATTCCTGCCATCAAAGGAGCTTGTGCTGTGTTTGCAACCGACTTGGAAGATTCCGGCGCTTTTTCATCACTGACCGAATCTTTTAAATCCTTAAATAATATATTGTGTTGTTTGATTTCATCATGATTTTGTGCTAAATTTTTGTCAGTATTTAAGGAGTGATTTGTTTGAATCGGTTCTTTCGAGGTTATATTTTCTATCAAAGATTCTTTAAAACCTTCATGTGGCATATCTTTGTTTTCAGATTGTGCAGGATTTGCAGAAACTGAGATTTTTACTGGAGATTCCACTTCAATCATAGGCTGATTAGATGCCAGTGCGCCTTCTTGTGTAATCTTTCCGACCGACTTGTTTTGTGTTTCCAAAACAAGTTCACCATTTGACTGCTGTAAATTTGCTGCAACAATATTCATACCATGTTCGCTAACGCCTTGGAGAGATTGTTCTCCGAAAATTGAGCCACTCTGCAAAACAGCTGTCTGTGCTTCAGCAGGCATCGCTTTTTCAATTTCGATAATAACTTGCGTCTGCTCAGACAAAATCTCCGGAACTGTCTGCTGTTTTTCAGAAATGGGTGCTCCCAACGACAAACCGTTCTTTCCTTCTTCTAGGAGAGTCTTTTGCTGTCCATGTGTCCATTGCATCACATGATTTTGAGCTGTTGTTCCCCGATTTTGAACAATCGGCAAACTGCTTCCGTCGTTTTCGCCCTGAATTTTCTGGATGTTTAATTCAGTGTTTTCGGACACCATATTCAGTGATATTTCCGCTTCACATACTTGTGGGTTTTCGATATTCGCAAAAACTACAACTGAATTGACTTGCTGACCATCCACGTCATGTGAATCTTTCTCTTTTGTGGAATCGCATACGTTTTGGGTTTGATTACTTGTTTTTTCTGCTGTGGTCTTATCAGATCTATGAACGACTTTTATCTTTGCATTCAAAACATCTAAAAAGCTCTCTGCATTTTTCGTCTTTGAATTCGAACTGTGAGAAGATAGCTCAATCTTTTTTCCTTCTGCCTTCTGAACACTTACTCCTGTCATTTTTTCACCTGCCTTTTTGATTGTTTTAAATAATATGTAATGATGTCAATTCGTCACTAAGACACCTTGTTGGCAACAAACTCTTCAATAAGAAGTTCATTTTCTTTGCTCAATTTTCCGTGATAGCTTTCCAGTTGCTTTTCCTTGAGCTTTTCTAATGTTTTCACTTCTGTTCGTATCTCTTTTAAAACCTGTGCTTGCTTTTCAATACGAATCAGCATCTTATCTATTTCATCTTGCTTTAAAGCAATCCTTTTATTCACTTCCGAAATGTATTGCGTAAATTGAAACAATTGCGTCGGCGTTGTTCCAGTTAATAAAATTTCCCGTTTTTGTTGTGTGCAATCAGCATAAGCATTTTGAAAGACTCCAAGTTCCTCCATCAAAATATTATGCTGGTTTCTTAGTTCCATAAGGAGCATTTTTTCGTTATCTTCCATATTCTCTTTTAGGCTGAGAACATTTTGAAGTGTAAACTTAAACTTTTTCAACGTCAAAAACTCCTTTCTGTATCAATGTCTTAAGCCAGAACCTGTTTCATTAAATCAATGGTCTCACCATAGCTAAATGCTTCAAGTTTTCTTTGGGTTAAAAAAGCATTAATTTTATCTATCCTGTTTATGGCTTCATCCAACTCCGCATTTGTCCCGGATTTGTAAGCCCCTATGCTGATTAAATCAAAGTTTTGATAGTAAACGGATAATATTCTTCTCATCCGATTTGCAAGTTGCAAATGCTCTTCGCTCACAATATCGTTCATTACTCTGCTGATGCTGCCCAATATATCAATGGCGGGATAGTGGTTCCTCATCGCAATGGTTCTGGAAAGAACAATGTGTCCGTCAACGATTCCGCGAACGGTATCGGAAATCGGTTCATTCACATCATCACCTTCTACCAGTACGGTATACATCGCTGTAATAGAACCCGTCAAAAAATTCCCGGAGCGTTCAAGTAATTTCGGCATGATAGAGTACACTGATGGCGTATATCCTCTTGCTACCGGGGGTTCCCCTGTCGCAAGGCCAATCTCACGCTGTGCCATTGCGAATCTTGTGAGGGAATCCATGAGCAACATCACATTTTTGCCTTGGTCTCTGAAATATTCGGCAATAGCTGTTGCCACAAATGCTGATTTAAGCCGAACCATTGCAGGTTGATCTGATGTTGCGACAACGAGTATTGAACGTTTCATTCCCTCTTCGCCCAAATCTCTTTCGATAAACTCTCTTACTTCTCTTCCACGCTCTCCAATAAGAGCAATCACGTTGATATCTGCTTCAACATTTTGGGCAATCATGCCGAGCAATGTACTTTTTCCCACACCGCTTCCTGCAAAAATCCCAATTCTTTGACCGATTCCGCATGTAAGTAGGGAATCCATTGCTTTTATTCTCATGTGAATCTGTTCGCTGATGCGGGGTCTTCCCAGCGGATTGGACGGCGCCCCCTGAACCAGATATTTTTGGGTTTGAATAATCGCCCCCTTATCATCCATTGGTCTTCCAAGTCCGTCTAAAATCCTGCCCTGAAGGCTCTCTCCCACTTCAACATGAAGAATTTCATTGGTCGCTTCTATTAAACTTCCGGGAGCAATCCCTTCGAGATCATCGTAAGGGACAATGACTACCTTTTCGTCCCGAAATCCAACGACTTCTGATAAAATATATTTTGAGCTTGTCGTATATATCTTGCAAATCTCACCAATTCTTGCTGTCAAACCAACCGCTTCAATGGTCATGCCTATTACCTTGTCCACTTTGCCTTTTTGAATAATAGGCTGAAAATCATTAATCAATTCTTTTGCTTTTTCAAAATCCACGCTGGTTTATCCCCTTGCCTACAGTATCGTTCGTTTATAAAGCTTTGGTGATTTCTTTCCTTAATAAGCCGATTTGCTTGTTTACGCTTGCATCAATCAACATCACTGCACTCTCAAGTCGCAACGTGCCTTTTTCTGAACTGTCATCAACACGAATTTCAATTTCTTCAAAACTCTTTGTTATGGACTTTATCTGATCAAAGCGAGAAGTCATAATCGTATAATCGTCATTTGAAACAGTCACGATAAGCTTTTTGCAAGGCGTCATATTTTGTACAGCTTGTTTAAATACAGAAAACATTACACTCTCGTCCTGTAAAAGCTTATCGCCAATCACTTTCTGAGCAATTGTTGTTGCCAAATCAATAATCATCTCTTTTTGACTTTGCAAACATTCTTCTCTTTCCCGAATAATTGCGTCTGAGATTTCGGATATTTGTTTCATCCTCTGCTTGGTCTCATGTTCCACTTGAGCTTTGGCTTTCGCAACGCCTTCTTCAAATCCCTCTTTGCTTGCAAGGCGATATTTTTGCTCATACACCTGCTGTGCCTTTTTTTGCGCCTCCTGCAAAATATCTTCTGCTTCCTGCATCGCTTTGTTTAATATGTCCTGAGCTTGTTGCATAACCTGATTCAAAGCCTGTTCTTGTCTTTCAAATTCTTCCGCTTGGGTTTGGCCTTCATCCTCAACCGATATATCTGATTCATTCAAAAAATCTATCTCTATATTCATTACCTGCAATTCTTCAAGATCATAGGAAAATCCTACGTTTTCAGAATCTTTTTTAAACAAACTACTATATGAACTCATCTTCCAAACCACCCCTCTGAATCGTAATCTCTCCTGATTCTTCAAGTTTTCTGACAATATCAACAACTCGTTGCTGCGCTTCGTCAACATCTCTGACACGGATACCTCTCAAGAATTCGATGTCTTCCTTAATGGTATCACGTACCCTGGTAGACATATTCTCATAGATAATATCTTTAACTTCCTGATTAGAGCCTTTAAGCGCAATCATCAAGTCTTTTGTATCCACATCGCTGAGAACGCGCTGGATGGAGAATGCATCCAAAGAAATGATGTCCTCGAATACGAACATTCTCTTGCGTATTTCCTCTGCCAGCGGCTGATTCTTTTTGAACAGTTCTTCTGAAATGTATTTTTCTGTTCCTCTGTCCACATGATTTAAGATTTCCGCAACATTGGATACACCGCCAGCCTCCATAAATTGATCGGTAAACACAGTGGATAGCTTCTTCTCCAAAGATTTTTCCACATCACGAATCGTTTCAGGGGATGTTCTGTCTAATGTCGCCATTCTTTCGGTTACATCAAGTTGTTTTTCTCTCGGAAGCATTGCAATAATCTGAGCCGCCTGGTCAACTCTCGCATAAGATAAAATCAATGCAATGGTTTGAGGATGTTCATTTTGTAAAAATCCTAACAAATACTGCGGTTCAATTTTACGTATAAAATCAAATGCACGAATCTTTAAGGAGCTTGTTATCTTGTCGATAATAGCATGTGCATCCTGCGCTCCAAAAGCTTTTTCCAAAACTTCTTTGGCATATTCCATGCCGCCCTCTGTTATGTATTTTTGAGCAAGACACAAGTCGTAAAACTGCTGAAGGACAACCTCGCTTGTTTCGGGTTCCACACTGCCAATCCGGGAAATTTCAACAATAATTTGTTCGATTTCATCTTCTTTTAAATTTTTGAAAACCGCAGCCGCGGATTCTGTCCCAAGTGAAATCGCAATAATAGCTGCTTTGGTTTTTCCTGAGAGTTTCTTTTTTACTTCACCTGAAGCCATATCAATCCAAATCCCCCTTCAACAAAGTCCTTAGCAGATTCGCCGTTATTTCAGGAGATTTCAATGAAAATTCCTTTATTTCTCTTGCAAGCTGTTTCTCTTTGCTTTCCGTTATTTCAATATCTGCCAG
Source organism: Oscillospiraceae bacterium (assembly GCA_029240015.1). GTDB lineage: Bacteria > Bacillota > Clostridia > Oscillospirales > Ruminococcaceae > JARBTU01. Next base: position 15,943 of record JARBTU010000003.1, read on the forward strand.
CTCAAACTCTTTCTCTTGCGGCTCTTCAATCAACAGCTCTTGCTGGACAAGCAGTTCTTGTTTCTCCTTTTTCTTTTCCTTGCGCTTTTTCAGCACAAAGAAGACTAACAGTCCTACAACTATCAGCGCCAGCACTATCAAATAAATTGGCAGATACTTTGCTGAAAATATACCGTCTGATATCGCAGGTTGAGTTGGCTCGTCCGCAGAATTATTGAACGAGGTGTTATAAAGCTCCACTTTTTTCTTGTCCACACCGGCAACGTTCGCCACAATTCCTGTTATTTTGTCCATTTCCTCGGCCGGCATTATTTCTTTATCAATCAAAACAGAAACCGTAATATCCTTAATTTCTGCGCCGTCTTTTTGAATCTGCTCCGTAAGCTGGCTGACAGAATAGTCAACGCTGACCTGATTTTTCACACTGCCGCTAGTTGTTTCTTGGGTTTGTGTCTGATATCCCGGAACCTCTGTGTTTGTCTCGGTTCCCGGAACAGCTCCGGCACCTGTACCATTTCCGGAACCTTCGTATGTTTGCTCGTATTTTTTAATTACTCCGGTGTTGTCTTTAGATGGTGTATACTCAATTTTTTCAGAAACTTTTTTGTTTAAATCCAGAACTGCATTGACACCAACACTTATTTTTCCTTGTCCGTAAAGAGGCTCTAACATTTTTGAAATCTTTGCCGATATAGTATTAGAGAGTTCATTTTCCAACTTGGTTTTAGTGTTAGAAATCGTTTCGGTGGCATCTTCCGACTTATCATTGATGACCGCCATCGTTTGATCGGAAATCGTAACCTCCTCTTCACTAAGTCCCGGAACACTTCTTGCAACGAGCATTTCAACGCCTTTGATTTGCTTTTCCGATAAAGTTACTCCCTTGTTTAGGTTGAGAATTACAGCCGCACTTGCCTTCACTTTGTCCTCTTCCAAAACTGCTAGGCTGTTGTCTGGCATGGTAATGTTAACAATTGCATCATTTACATTGTCAAGCGTTTTTATGGACGCCTGCAATCTTTCCTGAAGTTGAAAAAGATTATATTTGGTTTTCTCATAATCGGTTGTCATAAAGTCAATGTTATTTGTAAAAATATCATAGTTTAAGGCCGATTTCGGGTAACCCTCTGATGCCAACTGAAGTTTTGCTGTAGGTTCGCTCTTTTTGTCAACATATATGGTATTTTCATTTTCCACTTTCGACGGGATTTTCAACTCATCCAGCTTATCAACGATTTCGGCACACTCTTTTGTATCAAGACCTCTATACAAAACAACGTAGTTTTTAACATTCAATAAAACCACAGTAAGTATCGTAACCGCAAGAATCGCGCATAAAATTGCAATATATAATATTTTTTTCTTTTTATCGAGCTTTTTGATATATTCCAATATCTTAGCCAAATATACAGTAACTTTCTCGTTCATCAAAAATCTCCATTCACAAAGGATTATGCAATTCTGCTATGCTTATAGAGTAATCCTCATCAATTCATTGTAGGAATCCAATATTTTATTCCGAACTTGAACCAGCGTTAAGGTTGCAAGCTCCGCTTTCTCGGAATTAATTGTTATAGTATGTAAATCATCCGCATTTCCTTGTGCAATTTTAAGAATGTCATCTTGTGAAACTTGATCCGTTTGCTTAACGTTTTCAATCAACCCGCTCAAAATATTTTTAAAGGTACTGTCCCCGCTTGTAGTTTCGTTTACATTCATTTGATTGGCGAGTTCAGTTAGCTGATTAATCCCGCTGATAGGAGTTATAAACAATTTCCATCACCCTTTCTTGTAATATTATCTTCCGATATCAAGAGCTCTTGACGACATGGTTTTAATTGCATTAATAGCGGTTATATTTGCGTCGTATGATCTGGAAGCGGACATCATATCCATCATTTCCTTCACCGTGTCTATA